>NZ_JBEXIK010000007.1:0-233242 GCF_040608515.1 Micromonospora sp. NPDC005173 | reverse complement strand
CCGAGGGGCTTGCCCAGCAGCAGGCGAACGTACTCCGACCCGATGAATCCGGCTCCGCCGGTGACGAGGATCCTCACGGGTCCGGAAGTGTACGCCAAGTCGCGCGTCGCGCGGGGCATGCGACCCCCGCGCACGTTCCGTATTCGTGCCGGTAGGCTTCGCCGGTGCGTGGAATCCTACTTGCCGGTGGCACCGGATCGCGACTCTGGCCGATCACCCGGGCGGTGTCGAAGCAGCTGATGCCGGTCTTCGACAAGCCGATGGTCTACTACCCCCTCTCCACCCTGGTGATGTCCGGGGTCCGCGAGATCCTGGTGATCACCACCCCGGAGGATCAGGGCCAGTTCCGTCGGCTGCTCGGCGACGGCAGCCAGTTCGGGCTGCGGCTGGAGTACGTCAGCCAGGAGCGCCCGGAGGGCATCGCGCAGGCGTTCATCCTCGGGGCGGACTTCATCGGCGACGAGTCGGTGGCGCTGATCCTCGGCGACAACATCTTCCACGGCGTCGGCCTGGGTCGGCAGCTCGCCGGCCACGGTGACCCGATCGGCGGTCGAGTCTTCGCCTACCAGGTGGCCAACCCGCAGGAGTACGGCGTGGTCGACTTCGACGCCGACGGTCGGGTGCGCTCGATCGAGGAGAAGCCGGCCCGGCCGAAGTCCCGTTACGCGGTGCCCGGCCTGTACTTCTACGACAACCGGGTGGTCGACATCTCCCGCAAGCTCACCCCGAGCGCCCGCGGCGAGCTGGAGATCACGGCGGTCAACGAGGTGTACCGGGAGACCGGGGAGCTGTCGGTGACCGTGCTGGACCGGGGCACCGCCTGGCTGGACACCGGCACGTTCACCTCGATGATGCAGGCCGCCGAGTTCGTCCGGGTGGTCGAGGAGCGGCAGGGTCTGAAGATCGGCTGCGTCGAGGAGGTGGCCTGGCGGGCCGGCCTGATCGACGACGCTCAGCTGCGCGCGCTGGCCGAGCCACTGACCAAGAGCGGCTACGGCGACTACCTGCTCGGCCTGCTGGCCGAGAAGAGCGGCGACGGGGGCGTCTGGTGAAGATCCGGGAGCTGAGCATCGAGGGCGCCTGGGAGATCACCCCGCAGCAGCACGGTGACCCGCGCGGCATGTTCATGGAGTGGTACCGCTTCGACCGGCTCGCCGAGGTGGTGGGGCATCCGCTGCGGCTGGCCCAGGCCAACCTGTCGGTCTCCGCGCGCGGTGTGGTGCGCGGTATCCACTTCGCCGACGTCCCGCCCGGGCAGGCCAAGTACGTCACCTGCGTGCGGGGTGCGGTGCTCGACATGGTGGTGGACCTGCGCGTGGGCTCGCCGACCTTCGGCCGCTGGGAGGGCGTCCGGCTGGACGACACCGACCGCCGGGCGGTCTACCTCAGCGAGGGGCTGGGGCACGGCTTCTGCGCGCTGACCGACGACGCGACGCTGAGCTACCTCTGCTCGACCACGTACAACCCGACCGGCGAGCACGCGGTGCACCCGCTGGACGAGGAGTTGGCCATCGAGTGGCCGGCCGACGTCCCGCAACTGTCCGCCCGCGACGACGCGGCGCCGACGCTGGCGCAGGCCCGCGAGCGCGGGCTGTTGCCGGAGTACGACAGCTGCCGGAGGTTCGTGGCGAGCATCGGACCGGACGGAATGTCGCACTCAGCCGGTATGTGACCGCACCCGGGGCACGACCTGTGCTGTGACAGTGACGAACCGGCCCTCCGGGCGGCTAATGTCACCTCATGGAGCGGCGAATCTTCGGCCTCGAGACCGAGTACGGCGTCACCTGCACCTATCGCGGGCAGCGGCGGCTGTCCCCGGACGAGGTCGCGCGGTATCTCTTCCGTCGCGTGGTGTCCTGGGGTCGGTCGAGCAATGTGTTCCTGCGCAATGGGGCCCGGCTCTACCTGGACGTCGGGTCGCACCCGGAGTACGCCACTCCGGAGTGTGACTCGGTGACCGATCTGGTCGCCCACGACCGGGCCGGCGAGCGGATCCTGGAGGGTCTGCTCGTCGACGCGGAGAAGCGACTGCACGACGAGGGCATCGCGGGTGAGATCTACCTGTTCAAGAACAACACCGACTCGGCCGGCAACTCGTACGGCTGCCACGAAAACTATCTGGTCTCCCGGCACGGCGAGTTCGGGCGGCTCGCCGACGTGCTCATCCCGTTCCTGGTCACCCGGCAGTTGATCTGCGGGGCCGGCAAGGTCCTGCAGACCCCACGCGGCGCGGTCTACTGCCTGTCGCAGCGGGCCGAGCACATCTGGGAGGGCGTCTCCTCGGCGACCACCCGTAGCCGCCCGATCATCAACACCCGCGACGAGCCGCACGCCGACGCCGAGCGCTACCGGCGGCTGCACGTGATCGTCGGCGACTCCAACATGAACGAGGTCACCACGCTGCTCAAGGTCGGCACGGCCGACATCGTGCTGCGGATGATCGAGGCCGGGGTGGTGATGCGCGACCTGTCGCTGGAGAACCCGATCCGGGCGATCCGGGAGGTGTCGCACGACATCACCGGCCGGCGCAAGGTCCGGTTGGCCTCCGGCAAGGAGGTCAGCGCGCTGGACATCCAGCAGGAATACCTCGCCAAGGCCACCGAGTTCGTGGAGCGCCGTGGCGGCGACCAGGCCGCCAAGCGAGTCGTCGAGCTGTGGGGCCGGGTGCTGAACGCGGTGGAGAGCGGGGATCTGGAGCCGGTCTCCCGGGAGATCGACTGGGTCACCAAGTTGCGGCTGATCGAGCGCTACCAGCGCAAGCACGATCTGCCGCTGTCGCACCCGCGGGTGGCGCAGATGGACCTGGCCTACCACGACCTGCGTCGCGGTCGCGGCCTCTACGGGCTGCTGGAGCGCCGTGGCGAGGTGGACCGGGTGGCGACCGACCCGGAGATCTTCGAGGCCAAGGAGACCCCGCCGCAGACCACCCGGGCCCGGCTGCGCGGCGAGTTCATCCGGCACGCCCAGGAGAAGCGGCGGGACTTCACCGTCGACTGGGTGCACCTGAAGCTCAACGACCAGGCGCAGCGCACGGTGCTCTGCAAGGACCCGTTCCGGGCGTACGACGAGCGGGTGGAGCGGTTGATCGCCAGCATGTGACCGGTGCGCCGGCCCCGGCGGTGGTGTCCGCCGGCGGGGCCGGCGCTTTCGGTAGGCTGGGCGCGCCATGACGACTTCTGGACCTTCCGACCGCCCCGAGCGCGGCACCGAGCGGCAGAACTGGGTCGAACGCCGCCGGGACAAGATCCGCGCCGAGATCGACCGCAACCGGCGCGGCGATTACACCGTGCCGACGTGGGTGCTGGCCCTGGCGCTGGTGCTCATCGTGGGCGGCTGGCTCGCCCTGATCTTCCTCGCCTGATCCCACGGGCTTCCTCGCCGGTCCCGCCGGCCGACACTCCGTACCGCACCGGCGTCCCCGCCGTGGCCGGGCTTGCCGCGACGACGCCGCTTCCGCATCGGTGCCGGTGGCTGGCCCCGGGGGGCCACCGCTGGCCCGACCGGGCCCCCGGATCGGGTAACCGTCGCCGGTCGCCGGACGCCCGCAGCCGCGGAACCGCTCGGTGGCAACGGCGGGTCCGACGGAGGGAGCGAGCGATGACGGGCGGGGACAGCGCGGCGCCACAGCCGCAGCGGGGGCAGGCCGGCTGGCAGGATCCCGGGCCGCGTGACGTGGTCCGGGACCGGCAGAACCCGGATCTGCTGACCCCACCGAGCACGGACGCGGGCACACTGCCCAACCTGCGGTTCTCCTTCTCCGACGCGCACACCCGGATCCAGCGCGGCGGCTGGACCCGGGAGGTCACGGTACGGGAGCTGCCGATCGCCACCGAGCTCTGCGGCGTGGACATGGCGCTGGAGCCGGGCGCGTACCGGGAACTGCACTGGCACCAGCAGTCCGAGTGGGCGTACGTGTCACGTGGCAGCTGCCGGATCAGCGCGGTCGACCAGGAGGGCCGCAACTTCCTCGACGACTTGCGCGCCGGCGACCTGTGGTTCTTTCCCAAGGGCGTGCCGCACCACATCCAGGCCCTCGACGAGGGGGTGGAGTTCCTGCTGGTCTTCGACGACGGGGCGTTCACCGAGAACGGCACGTTCCTGATCAGCGACTTTTTCGCGCACACCCCGAAGGACGTGCTGGCCAAGAACTTCGGCTGGCGGCCCGAGCAGCTCGACTCGCTGCCGGAGCGGGAGAAGTACATCTTCGCCGGGGAGGTGCCGCCGCCGCTGGAACGCGACCGGGTGGTGAGCCCGACCGGGGACGTGCCCCGGACGCTGAGCCACCGGCTGCTCGCGCAGCAGCCGCGACGGTTCCCGGGCGGTCAGGTGCGCATCGCCGACGTGAACCAGTTCGCCGCGGCCACCACCATCTGCGCCGCGCTGGTGGAGGTCGACCCGGGTGGGATGCGCGAGCTGCACTGGCATCCCACCGACGACGAGTGGCAGTACTACATCTCCGGCCACGGCCGGATGGGCGTGTTCGCCAGCACCGGCGTGGCCGGCACCTTCGACATGCGCTCCGGCGACGTCGGGTACGTGCCGTTCGCGTACGGCCACTACATCGAGAACCTCGGCAACGAGCCGCTGGTCTTCCTGGAGATGTTCCGCAAGCCTCGGTTCGAGGACATCTCCCTGACCCAGTGGATGGCGAACACTCCACCCCAGGTCATCTCGGACACCCTCAACCTGCCCCGGGAGATGATCGAAGCCCTGCCCCGCGACAAACGCCCCCTGGTGCGCTGACCGACGGCCGACCCGCTCCGGCCCAGAACCGGGCCGGGTCAGGGCAGCAGGGTGGCGGCGTGGCGGCCGGCCGCCGCGGCGGCGAGGAAGTAGGCGTGGTCGGCGTCGAGGCCACGGCCCATGGTGGACAGCGGCACGGTGCTGGCCCGCAGCGCCGCGTCGAGGCCGGCGACGGGCACCCGGACGATCCGGTGTCGGGCCGCCAGCGGGACCAGCGCCGCGTCCACCTCGGCGGCCAGCGCCGGGTCCAGGTCGTCGGGCACCACCAGCTCCGCCGGGGCGAGCGCCACCCGGCCGTACGCGGTGAGGCTGTGGTGGGACACGCCCCGGTGCCGCGGACGGGGGTCGGCGGCGGAGATCCGCAGTGACCCGACCGGCCTGCCGCCCAGCGTGGCGATCGCGTTGACCGCCTCGCCGACGGCGACCCCGGAGAAGCCCCAACGGGTGCCCGTGCCGAGGTTGCCGGGCCCCTGCGCGACCACCGCCACGTCGGCGCGCAGCACGTACCGGGCGGCGAGCAGGCCGCCGTGCAGGGTGGTGGCCTCCAGGTCGCCGCCGAACGCCTGCCCGACGGTGATCGTTCCGGCAAGGTCGGCGCGCAGCCCGGCCAGGGTGCGGGAGAACCAGGCCGGCAGCGCCCCACCGTCGGTCAGCAGGTACGCCACCCGGGCGTGCGGGGCGTCGGCCCGGATGCCGGCCAGGATCGCCGGCAGAGCCGAGTGCAGGTCGGCGGTGACCACCGGCAGCCCGCCCAGGTCGTCGGCGTCGGCCAGGACGTCCCGGTGCGGGGACGCCTCCTCGTCGACGCCGAGCAGGATCGGTTGCAGCGGGGTGTAGCGGGCCTTGACGAGGTGCCCGGTGTCGCGGGTGTCGCCGGAGGCCGGCGGGTCGGGCGGCAGCCGGTCCGGCAGCGCCACCACCAGGGCGTACCCGCCGGTGCCCAGCCCCATCAGCAGTGCACCGACGTTGAGCAGCACCCGGTCGCCGGGCTCGGGCGTGCCGACCAGCTCCGGGTAGGCCAGCGCCCGCATGCGGGTGCCGTCGGGCAGGTCGACGTCGAGCTCCATCGCCCCGGTCCACTGCCGCCGCAGCGCCGCCACCGTCCCCGCCCGCCATCGCACCATGACGGGCACGCTAGCCGCGCGGGCCCGGCGACCCGCGCCCGGGTGGTCTGGCGACGTGGTTCAGGTCGGGTCGGGTGCGCCGCCGGCGTCCGGGCTCGGGCCGGCCTGGGTGTTTCGGGCCTGGCCGCCGGCGCCGGGCAGCGAGCGGGTCGGGTCGAGGAAGACGTAGCGGATCTCCGGGAACCGCCCGGTGAGCCGCCGCTCGGCCTCGTCGGCGGTGGCCTCGATGGCCGCGCCGGTGGCCTCGTCACGGAAATCGACCTTCGCGGCGACCAGGATGTCGTCCGGGCCGAGCTGCATGGTCAGCAGGGTGTCGATCCGCTCCACCTCGGGCAGCCCGGCCATCTCCTGCTCGATCACGCGGCGCAGCCGCTCCGGGACCGCCCGGCCGACCAGCAGGGACAGGTTGTTGCTGGCCAGGATCCCGGCGACCGTCAGCAGCAGCAGCCCGATCAGAATCGACGCGACGCCGTCCCACACCTCGTCGCCGGTGGCCTCGGACAGGCCGACCCCGAGCCCGGCCAGCAGCAGACCGATCAGCGCCGCGCTGTCCTCCAGGAAGACCGCCTTGACGGTGGTGTCGGCGGTCAGCCGCAGGAACCGCCGGGGAGTGGTCTTCCAGCGCCGGGACTCGCGGCGGACCTGCCGCACGGCCCGGGCCAGCGAGATGGACTCGATGACGAACGACACCCCCAGCACGATGTACGAGACCAGATAGTCGCCGCTGTGCTGGTGCACCAGGATGGTGGTGACGCCGTGGGTGACGGCGAAACCGGCGCCCGCGACGAAGGTGAACATGGCCGCGAAGAACGCCCAGACGTAGCTTTCCTTGCCGTACCCGAAGGGGTGCCGGGTGTCCGCGGGCCGGGCGCCCCGGCGCAGCGCCTGGTAGAGCAGCACCTCGGTGGTGGTGTCGGCGATCGAGTGTGCCGCCTCGGAGAGCATCGCGGCCGAGCCGGAGATCAGCCCGGCGATCAGCTTGGCCACCGCGATGGCGAGGTTGGCGGCGCCGGCGACGACCACGGTGCCGACGCTCTCGGTCTTGACGCCCGCTTCCGCCATGAGAGTCACCCTATGACCGGCGACGACACCCCGCCGGGCTGCCGGCCCGGACACCCCGATCCGAACAGATGTGCGGCACGCCCGCGCGGATGCACGTCCCGGGCGCGTCGGCTGCTAGCGTCTACCCGTGTCGCGGACCCGCACCGAACGCCTGGTCAACCTGGTGATCTGCCTGCTGTCCACGCGACGGTTCCTGACCGCCGCGCAGATCGCCGCGACCGTGCCCGGCTACGAGCACGATCCCGACGACGCGCGCGACCACGAGGCGTTCCAGCGCAAGTTCGAACGGGACAAGGCCGAGCTGCGTGAGCTGGGCGTGCCGCTGGAGACCGGGACGGCCAGCGTCTTCGACGCCGAGCCCGGCTACCGGATCGCCCACCGCGAGTACGCGCTGCCCGACATCCCCCTCGAACCGGACGAGGCCGCCGCGGTCGGCATCGCCGCGCGGCTGTGGCAGCACGCCGGGCTCGCCGCCGCCGCGTCATCCGGGCTGGCCAAGCTGCGCGCCGCCGGGGTGGACGTGGACCCGCAGGCCACCCTGGGCCTGGAGCCGATGGTCACCGTCGACCCGGCGTTCGCGCCGCTGACCGCCGCCGCCCGGGATCGCCGCGAGGTCGGCTTCGACTACCGGGTGCCCGACCGGGACGCGCCCAGTCGCCGCCGGCTGCAGCCGTGGGGCGTGGTCTGCTGGCGCGGCCGGTGGTATGTGGTCGGCCACGACCTCGACCGTGCGGCGACCCGCTGCTTCCGGCTGTCCCGGGTGGTCGGCTCGGTCCGGGTGACCGGCGCGGCCGGCGGATATCAGCCGCCGGCCGGCGTCGACCTGATCAGCCACGTGGCCCGCTGGTCCGGCCCGGTTGAGCGCACCGGCCGGGCCACGGTGCTGGCCGCACCCGGCCGGGCCGCCGGGTTGCGCCGCTGGGCGGTGGAGGTGACCGCTGGGACGGACGGTGACCGGCTGGTCCTGCCGTACGCCGACCCGGACGGGATCGCCGGCCACCTCGTCGGGTACGGCCCGGACGTGCGGGTGCTCGACCCGCCGGAGGTCCGCGAGGCGGTCATCCAGCGTCTCAAGGAGATCGCCGCCCGGCACGACGACCTGGCTGTCACCGGGGGTGCCCGGTGACCCGGCCGGCCGCCCGCGGCGGCTCCCGGGCCTCCGCAGACCGCCTGGCCCGGCTTCTGAACCTGGTGCCCTACCTGCTGGCGCGACCGGGGATCGAGGTCGCCGAGGCCGCCGGCGATCTGGGCGTCACCGAGCGGCAGCTGCGCGAGGACCTGGAGCTGCTCTGGGTGTGCGGGCTGCCGGGTTACGGCCCCGGTGACCTGATCGACATGGCCTTCGACGGCGACCGGGTGACCATCACCTACGACGCCGGCATCGACCGGCCGCTGCGGCTCACCCCCGACGAGGCGTTGGCCCTCGTGGTGGCGCTGCGGATGCTCGCCGAGACACCCGGGGTGGCCAACCGGGAGGCCGTCGAGCGGGCCCTCGCGAAGATCGAGGACGCCGGGGACTTGGTGGGCGCGCCGGTGGCGGTCCGGCTGCCGGGGGACACCCGGCAGGTGGAGGCGCTGCGCGCCGCCGTGGAGGGCGGCCGGGCCCTGCGGATCACCTACTACACGGCGGCCCGGGACGAGACCACCGACCGTGTCATCGACCCGCTGCGGATGCTGATGGTCGGCGGCCGGGCGTACGTGGAAGCGTGGTGCCGGCGCGCCGAGGCGGTCCGACTGTTCCGGGCCGACCGGATCGACGCGATCACCGAGCTGGACGAGCCGGCCGCCGCACCACCGCAGGCCGTCCCGCACGACCTCACCGAGGGCGTCTTCCGTCCCTCGCCCGACCTGCCGCTGATCACCCTGCGGATCGCCCGCAGCGAGCGGTGGATCACCGAGTACTACCCGTGCGAGCGGGTGGAGGCCGGCGACGGCGACCAGTGGCTGGTCTCGCTGCGGGTGACCGACCTGGGGTGGGCCCGCCGGTTCGTGCTCGGCCTCGGCCCGGACGTCACCGTGGTCGCCCCGGTCGAGCTGGCTGAGCAGGTCCGGGCGACGGCGGCCGCCGCGTTGGACGCGTACGCCGTGCCGGCGCCCACCGCCGCACCCCGGCGGCCCGAGGCCGACCAGGCGACGCCCGAATCCGCGACACCTGGCCCGTCCGACCGGGCGGGCGCGCCCTCGGGCGACCCGGCGGTGGCCGGCCGCACCCAGTAGGCTGACCGCCGTGCTGAAATGGATCGTGCTCGCGGTGGTGCTGCTCCCGCTCGTGGCGCTCGCGCTGGCCGTGCGGCCGGTGCTGACCCGGCTGCCCCGGCTGCGCCGCGCCGCGGCGGCGTTGCAGCGACGGGCCGCCGAGGCCGAAGGGCTGCGGGAGACCGCCGAGGCGCTGCAGCAGCGCGCCGAGGGTGTCCAGCGCCAACTCGACACCGCCCAGCGGCGGCTCGCCGTGATCAAGGCCAAGCGCGGCTGATCGACCCCGTCCACGGCGCCTCGAGCGGCTGCCCGGCGGGTGGTTGACGGATCATCCCCGTTGGTCAAGACTTCACCGGCCGGGCCGGACCATCACCCCCCGGCGGGTGGCGTCCCGCCGATCCGCACGTACGATGGGCTGCGTACCACCCCCCGGACACACAGAGCGACTGGAGCTTCTCATGGGTGCCCTCAAGCCGTGGCACATCGCGGTTCTCGTGGTTGTGCTGATCCTGCTCTTCGGTGCGAAGCGGCTCCCCGACGCTGCGCGCTCGCTGGGTCGTTCGCTGCGGATCATCAAGGCCGAGACCAAGAGCCTGCAGGACGACGACCGCGACCTCGCCGAGAAGGCCGACGCGCAGGCCGGCTACCAGCCGCTGCCGCCGCACGCCGGGCAGCCGCAGCAGGCGCCGTACCAGGCCCCGCCGCAGCAGCAGCCGGTCGTCGACCCGGTGCACCGCGTCCGCGACAACTGATCGAGAGGCCCGAGCACCGTGGCCTTCGCACTGCGTAAGCGCGGCCCGAGCAGTTTCGAGCGGGCCGCCGACGGCTCGATGACGCTCATCGAGCACGTCCGCGAGCTGCGCAACCGCCTGTTCCGTGCCTC
The DNA here is from genome assembly GCF_040608515.1 of Micromonospora sp. NPDC005173. Taxonomy (NCBI): domain Bacteria; kingdom Bacillati; phylum Actinomycetota; class Actinomycetes; order Micromonosporales; family Micromonosporaceae; genus Micromonospora; species Micromonospora sp. NPDC005173. Next base: position 223,234 of record NZ_JBEXIK010000007.1, on the reverse strand, counting down.
GCTGGCGATCCTGATCGGCTTCGGCATCGGCATCTGGCTGGCGACGCCGGTCCGGGTGCTGCTGTCGAAGCCGTACTGCGACCTGCCGGCGTCGATGGACCCGATCAGCGGGAAGTGCAAGTTCGTCCAGCTCGGCGTTGCGGACGTCTTCCTGTTGAACCTGAAGATCGGCCTGTGGGTGGGCCTGATCATCGCGGCGCCCATCTGGCTCTACCAGCTCTGGGCGTTCATCGCGCCCGGGCTGCACCGCAACGAGCGGCGCTACGCCTACATCTTCACGGCCCTGGCGGCGCCGCTCTTCGCCGCCGGTGCGGTGCTGGCCTTCTTCGTCACCACCAAGGGCCTCGAGTTCCTGCTGAATGTGTCCGGCGATGACATCTCGACCAACCTGGAAGTCACCCGGTACATATCGTTCGTCACCAACCTGATCTTGTTGTTCGGGGTGGCGTTCGAGTTCCCGCTGATCGTGCTGATGCTCAACTTCGTGGGCCTGGCCAGCGGGAAGAAGCTGCTCGGTTGGTGGCGGGTGGCGATCTTCGTGTTCTTCGCCTTCTCCGCCGTGGTGACCCCCACCCCGGACCCGTTCGGGATGACCGCCCTGGCGCTCTGCCTCTCCGCGCTCTACTTCGCCGCGGTCGGGGTCGCGTTCCTCAACGATCGCCGGCGAGGGCGCGGCAAGGAGGTCTACGCCGGCCTCGACGACGACGAGGTGTCGCCGCTGGAGCACGACGCCGAGCCGGTCGAGGCCGGGCAGCGGATCGACATGGCCACGCCGGTCGGCGCAGCCGATCCGATCGCCCCACCGGCCCCGATCGAACGTCGCTACGACGACATGACCTGACGGCCCCGCGCCGCCCGGTCCGCCGACGCCGTCCCCGCTTGCCGGGGGCGGCGTCGCCGCATGTGCCGGCGACGAGACCGCCACCCCCGCTGCACCGTGCGCGCGGACTCCGGCACCGATGGTGACGTCGCCGCCCCCGGTGACCGGCGGGCATCCGACCGGTTACGGTGCTGCCCGTGACCGCAGACGATCACCCGCCCGGCCCGCACACCGGGGGTCCCGTCGCCGTGCTCATCAACCCGACGGCCGGAAGGGAACGGCACCGCGCCCTGCTGCCCCGGCTGCTCGACGGGCTGTCCGCCGCCGGTCGACCGGTCCGGCTGCTGTCGGCGTCCAGTCCCGGCGAGGCAGAGGCGGCCTGCCACGCCGCGGTAGCCGACGGCGCCGGTGCGCTGGTCGCGGTCGGCGGGGACGGGACCGTGCACCGGGCGCTGCAGGCTGTCGCCGGCACCCATGTGCCGTTCGGCGCGGTGCCGGCCGGCACCGGTAACGACTTCGCCCTCGACACCGGCTTCCCGGCCGATCCGCTGGCGGCGGTGACGGTGATCGCCGAGGCGCTGCGCGCCGGCCGGAGCCACCTCGTCGACCTCGCCTCGATGACCGGCGCTGACGGCGTCCAGCGCTGGTACGGGGCGGTCCTCGCGGCCGGATTCGACGCGATCGTCAACGAGCGGGCCAATCGGATGCGCTGGCCGCGTGGCCCTCGCCGGTACGACCTGGCGATCCTCGTCGAGCTGGCACGGTTGCGGCCCCGCCGGTACACGCTCCGCCTGGACGGGGAGCAGCACGAGTTGGACGCGGTGCTGGTGGCGGTGGGCAACTGCCCGACCTACGGCGGGGGGATGCGAATCTGCCCCGACGCCGACCCGACCGACGGGCTGCTCGACGTGGTGGTGGGTGGCCGGATCAACCGGCGCACCCTGATCCGGGTCAAGCCGCGCATCTACCAGGGCACCCACGTCAGCCACCCCCTGGTCCGCACGTACCGGGCACGGACGGTGGAGCTGACCGCCGAGGGCATCACCACCTACGCCGACGGCGAGCGCTCGCTGGACCTGCCGGTGACGATCACTGCCGTGCCGGGCGCCCTGCGGCTGCTGCGCTGACCCGTACCGCGCCGATGCTGGCCGCGATGACCAGCACGATGGCGGCGCACTCCAGCAGGGTCAACGCCTGCCGCAGCACCAGCCAACCGGCCAGCGTGGCGATGGCCGGGCCGAGGCTCATCAGCACCGCGAACGTGGCCGTGGGCATCCGGCGCAGCGCCAGCAGCTCCAGCGTGTACGGCAGCCCGGAGGCGAGCACCGCGAGGGCCGTGCCGAGCGCCAGCACGGCCGGGTCGAGCAGCGCGGCGCCGCCGTCGATGATCCCGAGGGGCAGGGTGACGAGCGCGGCGAGGGTCAGCGCCAGGGCCAGCCCGTCCGCGCCCGGGAACCGGCTGCCGACCCGGGCGCTGAGCACGATGTACGCGGCCCACATGGCGCCCGCGCCGAACGCGAAGGCCACCCCGGCCGGGTTCAGCCGGTCGAAGCCACCCTGCCCGAGCAGCGCCACCCCGGCCAGCGCCAGCCCCGCCCAGCACCAGCTGGCCAGCCGGCGGGCGGTGAACACCGACAGCGCCAGTGGGCCGAGCACCTCCAGGGTCACCGCCGGGCCCAGCGGGATCCGCTCGATGGCCTGGTAGAACAGCGAGTTCATGCCGGCCAGTGCCAGCCCGAACGCGCCCGCCGCGGCCCAGGCCGCCCGGTCGTGGCCGCGCAGTCGGGGCCGGCAGACGATGAGCAGCAGCACGGCCGAGATCGTCAGTCGCAGGGTCACCGCGCCGGCCACCCCGCTACGCGGGAAGAGCAGGGCGGCCACGGCGGAGCCGAACTGCACCGACAGCGCCCCACCGAGCACCATGCCCACCGCGCCGACGCCACCGGCTCGGCCGGTCGGCGCGGGAGCGGGTGTCGGCCGGTCGGGCAGCAGGGTGTCGGTCACGGTTGCGACGCTAGGGGACGCGGCGCGGGGGAGGGAAATGCCGGTTCCACTGCGGTTATGCTCCCCAGTTATGACCGTGGAGCTGCGGCACCTGCGTGCCTTCCTGGCCATCGCCGAGGAGGGCAGCATCACCCGCGCCGCCGGGCGACTCCGGGTCACCCAGCCCGCGCTGTCGCGCACGCTCCGCCAGTTGGAGGACCATCTGGGGATCCGGTTGGTCGACCGGTCCACCCACCATCTGCACCTGACCCCGGCCGGCCGGTCGCTGCGTGACCGGGCCGCCGCCGCGGTCGCGGCCGTCGACGACGTGCTGGACCCGGGGTACGCCGCCGGGCGCCCGCTGCGGCTCGGGCACGCCTGGTCGGCGCTGGGCGGGCACACCGTCACCCTGCTGCGCCGGTGGCGGCGCGCCCACCCCGACACGCCGCTGGAGTTGCTCCGCATCGACGACCGCAGCGCAGGGCTGGCCCGGGGCGCCGTGGACGTCGCGGTGCTGCGCCAGCCGGTCGATCTGCCCGACGTACGCACCGTGCGGCTGCTCACCGAGCCCCGGCTGGCCACCGTGCCGGCGGACAGCCCGTTGGCCGAGCGGGCCGTACTCACCCTGGCCGACCTGGTCGACCAGCCGCTCGCGGTGAACACCGCCACCGGCACCACCACGCTCGACCTCTGGCCGGCGGGCGCCGCGCCGGCGACCGTGGTGCCGGTGGTGAACACCGACGACTGGCTCGCCGCGATCAGCGCCGGTCGGGCGGTCGGGGTCACCACCTCCGCGACCGCCGCGATGTATCCCACCCCGGCGGTGGCGTACCGGCCACTCACCGACGCTCCCGACATCACCGTGCTGCTGGCCTGGCGGCACCCGCCCCGACACCCGGGCGTCGCCGACCTGGTCGCACTCGCCCACGAGGTCGTCGCCGGCTGACCGCACCGCCTGGTGTGATGACCCGGTGAGCCCGGGTCGATCAGGCGCGCTCAGGCCGGCAGGGCCAGGTCCAGCACGGCGCCCAGCCCGTTCTCCCGGCCGGGGTCGGCGGCCGGCAGCACCAGCACCGCGCAGCCGGCGGCCACCGCGCCCGCGTCCGCCGGCGAGTCACCGACCATCAGCGTCTGCTCCGGGTCGACGCCGAGCATCCCGCAGGCGCGCAGGAAGATCGCCGGATCGGGCTTGCACCGCCCCACCTCGTACGAGAGCACGAACGCGTCCACCAGCCCGGTCAAGCCCCAGGCGTCGAAAAGCGGCCGCAGGTCGAAGCCGATGTTGCTGACCACCCCCACCCGCACGCCGGCGTCGCGCAGCGCGCTCAGGGTGGGGGCGGTGTCCGGGTACGGCACCCAGCCCTCGGCGATCAGCAGTCGCTCGTACAGGGCGTCGGCGAACCCCTCGATGCCCGCGTCAACGGTCTCGGCCAGCCCCGTGTACGCGCCCCGGTGGGCGTGCTCGTAGAGATCCCGGTCGGACCACAGCTCGGCCAGCCGTGGCGGCACCCGGGCCGGCAGTGGGCCGCCCGCCCGCCCGGCGGTCAACAGCCGGTCGGCCAGCGAGGTGGCCCGGACCCGATCCAGGGTGACCCCGCACGCCGCCGCGGCCGACAGCACCCATTGCCGGGGCTCCTCCACCTGCGCCAGGGTGCCGTGGAAGTCGAAGAGCACCGCCTTGACGGGCCGTCGGGACGCCCGGGGGGCGGCGGCATCTTCGGCGCTGCCCGGCGGACGAGTCAGGGGCGGTTCGGCATGGTCCGGCACGCCGTGCACCCTACCGACCGCCCCCGGCGGCGCCTCCAGACGGCCTTGTCGGGTGTCCTGTCCCGGCACGCACTAATCTTGGAACCATGTCGAGCCCCGCCGAGCGGTACGTCGCGGCGCGCCGCCGGGCCGCACAGGCCTCAGAGTTTCCGGCGCTGGACGAGTTCGCCCTTGACCTGGGGTTCGACCTCGACGACTTCCAGCGGGAGGCGTGTCAGTCCCTGGAGCGGGGCAGCGGGGTGCTGGTGTGCGCCCCCACCGGAGCCGGCAAGACCGTGGTCGGGGAGTTCGCCGTACACCTGGCGCTGCGCGGGCGGCCCGGCGACCCGGCGGCGTCCGACGATCCGGCGACCCCACCGGTCCGGCGCAAGTGCTTCTACACCACGCCGATCAAGGCGCTGTCCAACCAGAAGTACCACGACCTGGTCGCCCGGTACGGCGCCGCGCAGGTCGGTCTGCTCACCGGCGACAACGCGATCAACGGCGACGCGCCGGTGGTGGTGATGACCACCGAGGTGCTGCGCAACATGCTCTACGCGGGCTCCAGCACCCTGCAGGGGCTGGCCTACGTGGTGATGGACGAGGTGCACTACCTCGCCGACCGGTTCCGCGGCGGGGTGTGGGAAGAGGTGATCATCCACCTGCCCGCCTCGGTCACCCTGGTTTCGCTGTCGGCGACCGTCTCCAACGCCGAGGAGTTCGCCGACTGGCTGGTCACCGTGCGGGGCGAGACCGCCGTGGTGGTCAGCGAGCACCGGCCGGTGCCGCTGTGGCAGCACATGCTGGTCGGCAAGCGGATGTTCGACCTGTTCCACGACGCCGACGCCGCCCGCAAGCACGACGTGCACCCGGAGCTGCTGCGCTACACCCGCGACACCGTCCGCCGCCTGGAGCTGGGGGAGGGGCGCAGCGCCGGACCCGGCGCCGGCCGGCGCGGCCCGCGCTGGCGTGGCCCGATGCGCCCGGACATCGTCGACCGACTCGACCGTGAGGGTCTGCTGCCGGCGATCCTGTTCATCTTCAGCCGGGCCGGCTGCGCCGCCGCGGTGCAGCAGTGCCTCGCCGCCGGGCTGCGGCTCACCTCGCCCGAGGAGCGGGCCGAGATCCGCCGGGTGGTCGAGTCCCGGGTCACCGCCATCCCCGGCGAGGACCTGTCGGTGCTGGGCTACTGGGAGTGGCTCGACGGGTTGGAGCGCGGCCTGGCCGCCCACCACGCCGGCATGCTGCCGGTGTTCAAGGAGATCGTCGAGGAGCTGTTCGTCCGGGGCCTGGTCAAGGCGGTCTTCGCCACCGAGACCCTCGCGCTGGGCATCAACATGCCGGCCCGCTGCGTGGTCCTGGAGCGGCTGGTCAAGTACAACGGCGAGGCACACGTCGACCTGACCCCGGGGGAGTACACCCAGCTCACCGGGCGGGCCGGCCGGCGCGGCATCGACGTCGAGGGGCACGCCGTGGTGGTGTGGTCCCCGGAGACCGACCCGCGGCACGTGGCCGGGCTCGCCTCCACCCGCACCTACCCGCTGCGCTCCAGCTTCCGGCCCTCGTACAACATGGCGGTGAACCTGGTCGGCACGGTCGGGGCGGAGCCGGCCCGAGCCCTGCTGGAGTCCTCGTTCGCCCAGTTCCAGGCGGACCGGTCGGTGGTCGGCCTGGCGCGGCAGGTGCAACGCAACACCGAGACCATCGAGGCGTACGGCGCGGAGGCCGCCTGCCACCACGGCGAATTCGACGAGTACTTCGCGCTGCGGGTGGCGATCGCCGACCGGGAGAAGGCCATCGCCCGGCAGGGGCAGTCCCAGCGCAAGGCCGCCGCGGTGGCGTCTCTGGAGCGGCTGCGGATCGGTGACGTGATCCGGGTGCCGTCGGGCCGGCGGGCCGGGCTGGCCGTTGTGCTGGATCCGGCGACCGGCGGGTTCGGCGAGCCCCGGCCCCTGGTGCTCACCCAGGACCGTTGGGCCGGGCGGGTCAGCCCCGGCGACTTCACCACCCCGGCCGAGGTGCTGGCCCGGATCCGGGTGCCGAAGCACTTCAACCACCGCTCGCCGGGCGCCCGGCGCGATCTCGCCGCCGAGGTCAGCGGCACCGGCCTGGACCGGCACGGCGGCCGACGCGGTGGCCGCTCCCGGCAGGTGACCGGCGAGGACCACCGGCTCACTCAGCTCCGCACCGAGCTGCGCAACCACCCCTGTCACGCCTGCCCGGAGCGGGAGGAGCACGCCCGCTGGGCGGAGCGGCGCCGGCGCCTGGAGCGCGACACCGAGGAGTTGCGCGAGCGGGTCTCCGGGCGTACGGGCTCGTTGGCCCGGACCTTCGACCGGATCGTCGCCCTGCTGACCGAGCGCGGCTACCTCGCCCGCGACGGCGCGGTCACCGACGCCGGTCGGATGCTCGGCCGGATCTGGACCGAGGCGGATCTGCTGGTCGCCGAGTGCCTGCGCCGGGGCGTGTGGGACGGGCTCTCCCCGGCCGAGCTGGCCGCCGCGGTGTCCGTGGTGGTCTTCGAGGCGCGCCGCGACGTCGACGAGCGGGCGTCGCTGCCCCGCGGGCCGGTGGCCGACGCGGTGGACGAGACGCTGAAGCTGTGGGGCGAGATCGAGGCCGACGAGGCGGCGCGCGGCCTGACCGCGACCCGGGAGCCCGATCTCGGCTTCGCCTGGCCGGTCTTCCGGTGGGCCCGAGGCGAGGCGCTGGCCAAGGTGCTCGGCAGCGGACACGAGATCGACGGGGAGATGCCGGCCGGTGACTTCGTCCGGTGGGCGCGGCAGGTGGTCGATCTCCTCGGTCAACTTGCCGACTCCGGCGGCGCGTCGCCGGAGCTGCGCTCCACCGCCCGGCAGGCGATTTCGGCCATCAACCGGGGTGTGCTGGCCTACCACACCTCCGCCTGATCATCACTTTCGGTCATTGCCGCTGAGCAATCGATGCATCAGACGGTCACCGCAACAGCACCCCCCGAATTGGGCCCGGGGCGCTGTTGCGCCTGCTCCGGGCACCCCCGATCATTGCCCGGGCGCTTCCGTACGCGCCGGTAACGAAGGGGGAGAAGGCCGCCGTGGCGGAGATCAATCACTTTGAGTACGGGTGGATCACACCCGCGCTGAGCTACGCGCTGTCCGTCCTCGGTTCGGTCCTCGGGCTCATCTGCGCCGGGCGTATCCGTACGGCCGGAACCGCCGGCCAGCGTGCCTGGTGGGGGCTGCTGGCCGCCTGGGCCATCGGCGGCACCGCCATCTGGGCGATGCACTTCATGGCCATGCTCGGCTTCGCCGTCGACGGCACCCGGATCCGGTACGACGTACCGCTCACCGCGGCCAGTACGGTCATCGCCGTGGTGGCGGTCGGCATCGGTCTGGCCATCGTGGGCACCGGCCGGCTGAACCCGGTACGGCTGGTCGCCGGCGGCATCTTCACCGGTGTCGGCGTGGCCGCCATGCACTACACCGGGATGGCGGCGATGCGCCTGAACGGCAGCCTCGGCTACGACACCAGCCGGGTCGCGCTCTCGGTGGTGATCGCGGTCGTGGCGGCCACCGTCGCGCTGTGGCTCGCCATGAGCGTCCGCCGGCCGCTGGCGATCTTCGCTTCCGCGCTGGTCATGGGCGTCGCCGTGAACGGCATGCACTTCACCGGCATGAGCGCCCTCTCGGTGCACCAGCACGAGGCTGAGGGTGGCGTGACCGATGTGGCCGGCACCGGGATGGGCACCCTGCTGGTGCCGATCGTGTTGGCGGTGATCTTCGGAGTGGTCGGTCTGCTCTACGCCCTGCTCGCCGCGCCGACCGACGACGACCGGGCCGCCGCCGCGTACCTGGACGCCCGGCGGGCCCCGGAGTCGGCTGTCGCGCCGCCCACCGCCGCCCCGGACCCGGTCGGGCTGCGCGCCCGATCCACCCTCGGTCAGCCCGGCACGCCGTTCCCGTCCCGGCGGGAGATGCCGCCCCGCTGACGCCGACTGTGAAACGATGGAAGACGTGGGAGCTGCGAAAACTGGTATGCCTGCAATCTCGCCGCTGGCCGGCGAGCCGATCAAACGCGCCGATGCCGAGCGGCTCGCGGGAGTGCTGAAGGCATTCGCCGACCCGGCCCGGCTGCGACTGCTCAGTCTGATCCAGGCCGCTCCGCAGGGCGAGGCGTCCGTGACTGACCTCACCGCGCCGCTTGGCCTCTCCCAACCGACCGTGAGTCATCACCTTCGGATCCTCACCGAGGCCGGCCTGCTCGAGCGCGAGAAGCGCGGCGTCTGGGCGTACTACCGCCTCGTGCCCTCCGCGATCGCGGCAATCGCCGACCTGCTGACGCCGCCTCGCAAGCGGGCAACGAAGAAGACCCGCTGAGCCCCACCATCGAGGTCGGCGGGCGTCAGCGGTTGCGCGGGACCACCAGGCCGGATTCGTAGGCGAGGACCACGAGTTGGGCGCGGTCACGGGCGTGGAGCTTGGTCATCGCCCGGTTGATGTGGGTCTTGGCGGTCATCGGGCTGATCACCATGCGTTCGGCGATCTGGTCGTTGGACAGGCCCTGCGCGAGGAGGGCGACGGTCTCGCGTTCGCGGGTGGTCAGCCCCTTCAGCGTCGTGCCGACGCCGGTGTGGAGCGGCTCGGTGACGTACCGGTTGATCAGCTTGCGGGTGATCGACGGTGCGAGCAGCGCGTCGCCGCGCGCGGCGACCCGGATGGCGTGCAGAAAGTCCGCCGGCTCGATGTCCTTGACGAGGAACCCGGCGGCGCCGGCGCGCAGCGCGTGGAAGACGTGTTCGTCGAGGCCGTAGTTGGTCAGGATGACGACATGCACCCGGGCTAGGGTCGGGTCCGCGGCGATCCGCCGGGTCGCCTCGATGCCGTCCATGACCGGCATCTGGATGTCGATGAGCGCGATGTCGGGCAGGTGTTCCCTGGCGAGAGCCAGGCCCTCCCTGCCGTCGGCGGCCTCAGCCACCACCTCGATGTCGTCTTCGACGTCGAGGAGCGCGCGGAAGCCACTGCGCAGCAGCGGCTGGTCGTCGACCAGCAGTACGCGGATCATGACGTGCGGCCCACGGGGAGTTCGGCGTGGACGGTGAAGCCGCCCCCGTTCCGCGGCTCCGCCCGCAGGCGACCGCCGAGGGCGGTGACTCGTTCGCGCATCCCGAGCAGCCCGACGCCAGGCATCGGGGCGGTGTCCGGCGTGGCCTCGCCGTCGTCGTCGACTCGGATCGCGAGGGCGTCCGGACGGTAGTCGATCCGGACCGACGCCGTCGCGGCGGCCGCGTGACGGGCGATGTTGGTGAGGGACTCCTGAACGATCCGGTACGCGGTCCGGTCCACCGCGGCCGGCACCTCGTGGCGTTGCCCTCCGATCGTCAACGTCGCGTCCAGGCCGGTCAGCCGGGCCCGTTCCACCAGTTCCGGGAGATGGTCGAGCCCATGCGGCGGGGTCGTGTCGTCGTCGCGCAGCGCCTCCAGGGTCGCTCGCAGCTCCCGGGTCGCCTCGCGACCGGCCTCCCGGATCGCCAGCAGCGCCTCCGGCACCTCTTCACCCCGTTTGCGGGCCAGGTGGACGGCCACCTCGGCCTGCACCTTGATGATCGAGATCTGGTGGGTGAGCGAGTCGTGCAACTCCCGCGCGATGTGCAGCCGCTCCTCGTCGGCGCGGCGGCGCGCGGTCTCCTCCCGGGTGCGCTCGGCTTCGTCCGCCCGCCGCTCGGCCTGCCGTAGCGCTTCACCCGCGGCACCGGCGGCGACCAGCCAGGCCACCTCCAGGGCACCCCGGGCGCGAGCGAGCGCCTCGGCCACGGACATGTCCTGCGGCAGGGCGAGGGCCGCGAGCGGGAGAGCGGCCAGCATCAGCACCGCCGCCAGGACCGTGCTGACGCGGTGGCCCGCCCGTACGGCGGCGTACACCGCGAACAGGAACGCGACGGCGGGCACGTCAAAACCGACCGCCTGGTAACCCACCGCGCACAGCCCGGTGACGGCCAGGACGGGAACCGGAGCCCGGCGGCGCGCGACCAGAGCCAGCCCACCGGCCACCAACAGTACGTAGCCGAGTAGGTCAAGGTCCGTGGTGGAGTGGTTCTCGGACAGCCCGGCGACCACCAGCACCGCCGCCACGCAAACGGCGATCGCCCAATCGGTGACAGCGGCCCGATCGCCGAACCGTCCTGTGCTCATGGCCGCACCTTAGTCCGATGTCGCTGCTGGCGACTCCTGCTCACGGACGAGCGGCTGTCTACCGCGAACGCAGTACCTTCCCGGCGCCTGCGGCGTCGGCAGTAGTCGGGTGCGTCATCGGCGGCAGCGCAAATTGCCTGCATCTGCTGGACGACTGGCGGTGCGCCCGGCGACATGATCAGGCGGCATCCGAAACCTCGGCAGCCAGCCGCACGAAAGGGGAGAGAACATGAACCCACCGGGAGCCCTGACGTCAGTCCGACGTGTACTTACCGTGGCCGGAGCCGTCCTGATCGGAGGTTTCGGGTTCGCCGCACCGGCGGTAGCGAACGTCTCGGCCCAGCCGACCGCCGCCGATGTCTACGCCATGAGCGCCGGGCGACTCGGGGCAAGCGTGGCCGCCGTGCTGGGGCTGGCCGGCGCGATCATCGGTGGGCTGGCGCTGGCCCGCCCCACCGGTCGTATCGGCACCAGCAACGGGCTCCTCGGGGCCACCATGGCCCTGGCCGGAGGGCTGATCGGCCTGGCCCTCGGCGGGCTGGTGGTGGCCACCTCCGACAGCGGCATCGGCACCGGCAACGGGCGAGGCGGCGCCTACGTGGCCCTGGTGGTGGGGCTGATCGCCATGGTCCTCGGTGGGCTGGCGCTGGCCCGCTCCCGGCGCACCGGCTGACCGGCGCACCGGCTGACCCGGCATGGTGCCGGGTCACCGGATGCTGGACGGGTGCCGTGCGGTCGCAGCCGCCCTCAACCGGCCTGCCGTGCGTCGATCGCCTCGGTCAGTCCGTTCCGGCCCCGCACGCCGAGCTTGACGTACGCCCGCTGGAGATGGTTCTCCACGGTCCGCACCGACAACACCAACTCCGCCGCGATTGCCGCGTTGTCGTGCCCGGTCGAGGCCAGTTCGCAGATCTGCCGTTCCCGCGGAGTCAGCCCGTCCCGGTCCGTTGGCCGAGGGCTCAGGGGCGGCCAGTAACCGTCGCACCGTTCCCGTAGCAGATCCGCCCGCCGGGCCAGCAGGTTCGCCCGGCGTTGGTCGCCTCGGCGCCCGCACGCCGCCTCGGCGGCGACCACCGCCTCCAAGCCGAGCGTCAGGTATCCACTGGCCTCCAGCGCGGTGCCGACCCGTTCCAGCGCCGCCGGGTCGTCGCCGGCGAGCGCGTGGGCGTAGTCGGACCACAGTCCGAACAGCGGACTGTCACAGTCGGCCGTGGCCTTGGCCAGTTGCTCAGCGGTCGCGACGCTGGGCTCCAGGCGGGAGAGCAGGTGCAGGCACTCGACCGTGACCGTCGTCGCCTGCTCAGCCCGCCCGTGCAGCTCGCGCAGCATGGCGGTCGCCGTGGCCGGCCGTCCCTCGGCGGCGGTCAGCCAGGCCGTGGTCAGCTCGGCGTCGATGGCCACCAGGCCGCCGGAGTGCCCGTCGCCGTCGGCACGGTCGTCGATGAGCTGCCGCAGCAGTCGTCTGCTCTCGGCCAGCTCACCCAACTGCGCCGCCACGTAGGCGTTGGCCGACAGCACGTAGTCCCGGATCGGGAACAGGGTGTTGGCGGCGAGGGTGCGCGCCTCGTGCAGCCAGCGCATCGACCGGCGCATCTGCCCGGCGTGATAGGCACACTTGCCCCGGGAGAAGGCGAGCAGCCCGACCGCGTCCGCGACGCCCCGGGCCACCGCGTCCTGGTAGTAGCACTGAGCCAGCCGTTCGGCCTCGTGCAGCCGTCCGGACAACAGCAGGGACTGCACGTGGCAGGCCTGCGTCGCGGCCCGCATCGTCGGCCAGGTCTCCGGGATGTCGACGTCGCCGGTGTCGAACATCCGCACCGCCCGTCCCGGCTGCCCGCTGAACAGCAGGAGGTACGGGAGCAGCGCCGCGACGGCCGTCGCCAGCAGGGGGTCCCGGGGCCGATCGGCGGCCAACCGCGCCATGGACGCCCGGGCACCGCCCGCGTCGCCGCCGAACGCCGCGACCCCCACCTCCGCGGCGAGCAACCCGGAAAGTGCCTCGGTGGGCAGCTCGCGTCGGCCCGCGTCGATCACCGCACGGGCACGGTCGGGCCGTCGACCTCCCCAGTACATGTTCAAGGCCCGCAGCGCTGTCGCCTCCGAGCGGTCCCGCGGGTCGGTGAGGTCGGCCGCCGCGCGGGCCAGGTACCCGTCCGCTTCGTCGCTGCGCCCCTGGGCCACCAGTGCTCGACCCACCTGCCAGTCGCCGCGCGCGGAGTCGATTCGGCGGCCCAGCCGTTCGGCCAGCACCGCGTCGTGCCGGCGTAGCGCGTACTCCGACGCCACCAGCAGGTCGTCCGCGTTGACCGGCAGATCCGCCTCGCAGCGCCAGGCCGCGATCCGTGCCCGGTCGTCAGTGCCGCCGTCCACCGCGGCGAGTGCCTCGGCCAGGGTCCGGCGCAGCCGGCGGGCCCGCAGCGCCCCGGTGCGGTTGCGGACCACCTCGGCGTACAGCGGGTGGCCGGTCTGCACCAGCACCGCCGCATCGTGGCGGACCAGGCGGATCAGGCCCCGTTCCTCGAGCCGTTCCGCGACGAGCGGGTCCACCGTCCGCTCGATCAGGGCCAGTGGCGCCGGTTCGGCATGAGCGACGTACTGCAGCGCCTCGGCCTCCTCCGGGGTGAGCGTGCCGAGGGTCTGCTCGATGAGGTCGGCCAGATGAGTGGGACACAGTGACTCGGCCGGCCACGTCCACATCCCGTCGCGCTGGACCAGGCCGCCGTCGCGCAGCCCACACCGCACCGCCTCGCGCAGGAAGAGCGGGTTGCCCTGACTGATCCGCCACAGCGCGCCGAGGGTCAGACCGTCGACCGGGCCACCGAGCCCTTCGCGGACCAGCAGGGCGGTCTCGTCCGGGTTCAGCGGTGGCACGTGGACCCGGTCGACGGCTCGGGACCGTCGTAGCGCCGCCACCGGCGCGGCGTCCAGGGCGGCGCCGCGCACGCTCGCCACCACGCGCACGGTGCCCCCCGCCACGAGACGTTCGAGCAGTGCGGCGGACGCGTCGTCCAGCCAGTTGAGGTCGTCCACGCCGACCACCACGCCCCGGCCCGCCGCGACCTCGCGCAGGCGGCGCTCCGCGTCCCGGAAGACGTCGGCCACGCTCGCGTCCGACGGCTGCGGCAGGCGGCTGGCGAGCACGCCGAACGGTACGCCGCGCCAGCCTGGCGTGGCGGTGACCCGCAGTACGACATGTTGCCGTCGTAACGCGTGATCCAGCACCTCCTCCAGCAGCCGGCTCTTTCCCACCCCGGCATCGCCGGTGAGCAGGACCCCCTGACCCGCCGGCGCGGTGAGGGCCTCGACCGCCCGGTCCCGCTCGCGCATCCTGCCAACGAAGGGCCATCCGGTGTCTCCGTCGACGAAGCCTCCTGGTGCAGACACGGAACCCCTTCAACCCGGCCGGGTTCCCGCCCCGGGCCCGGTCGCCATCTCCGTCTCGACCCGCTCTCACAGCCGGTCGTGCGCACAGCGGTCTGGGTGGCGCGGGCCTCACCCTCACACACCCCGACGGGTGGTGCCGTCGCCTTCCAGACACGCCTGCACACCTGACGCCCCGATCCGCCGATTTGGTTGTCACGACCGTGACAGCGCCGGTCGGGGGTGAGGTACCGGCTACTCATGTGCCGGCACCCCCCTGGCACGGAGGCTGTTTCTGCCAGCGACCGCCGGGCAGGCCGGCGGTCGTCGTGAAAGGAGCCCTGAATGTCCATCACCGACATCGTCAGCAGCTGGAAGGACGAGTATCGCCGCGCCGCCTCGGCCGAGGCCGTGGAGAGCCACCCGGCCGGCGTGGTCGAGCTGGACCGTGACCAGCTGGAGACGGTGGCCGGCGGTGCCGCCGCGACCACCGGCCACACCACGGCCTGCTGCCACTGCGTCTGCTGATTTCGAACGACCGACCCTCGGGTCCGCACGGGGTCCGGGCCTGGCCCGGACCCCGTCGTCCCGCCCGAATCCACCGCCACGGGAGCACCGAATGTCCGTACCATCGCACCGCGCCGACGACGACCCGACCGCCCGCGCCGAGGAGCGCCTCCTGGCCGCGCTGACCATCACGGAACGGCTGGCCGCGCCCGTGTCGACGGAGACGCCGCCCGGCGAGCGGGCGCGGTGGCGGCTGTCCCGGTGGCGCACCGGCGGCGCGTTCACCGACGATGAGGACTGGCGACGCCGGCTGGCGGCGGAGGGTGCCGACGAGCAGGTGCTCCTCGCGCTCCTGGACGAGACGCCGGAACGGCTCGCCGCCCGCCTCGGCCGGCCCCCGGAGTGGATCCGCCGCCTGCTGGCCTGCTACGGCCACCCGATGGGCGGGGAGATTGAACCCGAGCTGCTGCCCGGCCGCCCGCTGGATGCCTGCCTCGCCCTGGTGGCGCCACTGGTCGCGCAGGCCCGCGCCCGGGTGGCGCGACGGACCCGCCAGCTCGCCGACGACGCCCCCGACCTGCTGCCCGCCGACTCCGACCGGCTGGGCCTGACCGGCCTGCTCGACGAGCTGGTGGTGGTCCTCAGCCGGGCCGTCGTTCTGGAACTCAACATTGACCGGCTGCGCGGCACGTCGCCCGGCGAGACGCCGCAGGAGCGCTTCGCGGCCTTTTTCCGCCGGTATCGCTCGCCCGAGGCCGCCCTGACCCTGCTGGCCGACTACCCGGTCCTGGCACGTCAGGCGTACGAGCTGACCCGCAACTGGGCGGAGCGCACGATCGAGTTCCTGGAGTGGCTCAGCAGTGACGCGCCAACGCTCGGCGCGATCTTCCACGCCGGTGCCCCGGTCGGTCGCCTGGTCGAGGTCCAGGAGACCGGCGACCCGCACCGCGACGGTCGCAGGGTGCTGGTGGCCACCTTCGACACCGGCCTGCGGCTGGTCTACAAGCCCCGCCCCGTCGACGTCGAGGCACGGTTCCAGGACCTGCTGGCCTGGCTCAACGAGCGCGGCGCCGACCTGCACACCTTCACCGTCCTGCCGCGCGGCGAGCACGGCTGGGCCGAGTACGTCGACCTGCGGACCCCCAGCACACCGGCCGGCCACCGCGACTTCGCCCGCCGGTTCGGCGCGTTGCTGGCCCTGCTGCAGGCCGTTGGCGCCACCGACTGCCACCAGGAAAACGTGATCGCCCACGGCGAACATCCCGTCCTGGTGGACCTGGAGACCGTGTTCACCCCGTCGGTCGTCCGGGCCGCGAGTGCCCGTGGTGGAGACGCGATCGCCGACTCGGTGCTCGCCGTCGGCCTGTTGCCACGCGCCGACGAGGCGGCGGGACCGGCCGGCGACGGCTGCAACTGCTCGGCCTGGCAGGCCGAGGGGACCGACGAGATGCGGCTGTGCGCACCCGGCCACCACCATGAGGAGGCCGCCTCCCACGACCCCGCCGCCGCTCCGCCGGTGACCGACGTCGCCCCGCATCTGCCGCAGGTGCTGGACGGCTTCGACGCGATGTACCTCCTCCTTGCCGACGTACGCGACGAACTGCTGGCCCCGGACGGGCCGGTCACCGCGTTCGCGGCCGACGAGATCCGCGTCGTGCTCCGCCCCACCCGCACCTACCTGCGGCTGCGGGACGCCGCCCTGCACACCGACGCCCTGCAGGACGGCCTCGACACCGAACGGCTGCACGACTGGCTCTGGTCGGGGGTGGCCGAACTGCCGCTGCTGGCGGCCACCGTCGTCGAGGAACGGGCCGAGTTGGCGCGGCGTGACGTGCCGATGTTCACCACCAGGGTGGACTCCCGGGACCTGTGGACCGGTCGGGGACGGCGACTGCCCGGACTGCTGGCCCGGTCGGGCCTCGCCGAGGCGCGTCGTCGGCTCGCCCGGCTCGACGCGGCCGACCTGGCCCGGCAACGCTGGCTGATCGAGGCCGCCTTCGCCTCCCGGGTGGACGCCACCGACGCACCTCATGCACGGGTGCGCTGGCGGCTCGCGGACGTACCACCGGCACCGACGCCTCCGCCGGCGGCGTACCTGGCCGCCGCGACCGAGGTGGCGGCCCTCGTGGCCGGGCTCGCCGGCCCGGGTGCCGAGCCGACCTGGTTCGGTCTCACGCCCAGCACCGCGGACCCGGGTCGGTGGGCGCCAGCGCCGTTCGGTCCGCACCTCTACGACGGCGTCGCCGGGGTGGCACTCTTCCTGGCCCACGCCGGACGGCTGAGCGGTGAGCAGCGCTTCACCGACCTCGCCGATCGCGCGGCGGCCGGGCTCGCCGCCCGCGTCCTCGACCGCCGGATCCCCGGCGACCGGATCGGCGCGTTCACCGGCTGGGCGGGGCTGCTCTACACCTTCGGCCACCTCGGGGCGCTGTGGCAGACCCGCCGGTTCACGCCGGTCGTCGACGTGGCGCTCGCGCGGATCGTCACGCTGGCCGCCACCGACCAGGCCCCCGATCTGGTCGACGGGTACGCCGGTGCCGTCCTCGCCGTGTCCCGTGCCGGCCTGGATCCCGAGCGGGTCGGGCCGGCCGTGCGCGCCGCTGCCCGACGACTGTGCGTCGCCGCCGACCGCTACTCGCACCCCGCCGGAACGGCGACCGGCGTCCCCCTGGGCGGGCTGTCCCACGGTTCGGCCGGGATCGCCGCCGCGTTGGCCCAGGCCCGGCAGGCGACCGGCGAGCCCGGGTACGCCGACGCCGCTGCCCGCGCCCTGGCCTACGACCGCAGCCTGTTCCGCCCGGCGCTGGCGAACTGGGCCGACCTGCGCCGCCCCGGGCAGAGCACGGTGACCTGGTGCCACGGCGCCCCGGGGATCGGCCTGTCGCGGCTGCTCGTCCGCGACGCCCTCGGCACCGACGAGGTCCTGGACGTGGAGATCTCCACGGCGGTCGCCACCACCCTGGCCATCGGCTTCGGTCGCAACCACTCGTTGTGCCATGGCGACCTCGGCAATCTCGACCTGCTGCTGGCGGCCGCCCCGCAGCAGGTGGCGGCACCCGCCGCAGCGGTGCTGCGCGACGGTCTCGCCGGCGGCTGGCGCTGCGCGAACCCGACGGCGCTCGCCTCACCGGAGCTGATGACCGGCCTGTCGGGGATCGGACTTGCCCTGCTGCGGCTGGCCGCACCCGGCCGAGTGCCGTCGGTGCTCCTGCTGGCGCCCCCGACGGATGCGCCGGTGCGCGACCGCATCACCACCAGCAGGCTCGGCGATCGGGGGCGGCAGTGCGCCGCCTGACCGTCGTCCCGGGGTGGCCGGGCCGGCGGCGGGTGCCGCTGGTGATGCAGATGACGGACGCTGACTGCGGCGCCGCCTGCCTGGCCATGGTCTCCCGCCGGCACGGCGTACGCGCCTCGCTGGCCCGGGTGCGGGAAGGGCTGGACGTCGGCCGTGACGGGGTCACCGCGCGGGCGCTGCTGGCCGCGGCCCCGCGGTTCGGGTTGCGCGGCCGGGCTTTCCGGGCCGACGCCGGTCAGGTCGGGGCACTGCCCCTGCCGGCCATCGTGCACTGGGAGGACGCCCACTTCGTCGTGGTGGAACACGTCGGTCCGAGAGGGTTCCGGCTCGTCGACCCGGCGCTCGGGCGTCGGCTGCTCACCCCGGCCGAGTTCGCCGCCGGCTTCAGCGGAACGGTGCTGACCTTCACCCACGACCCGCAGTCCGCACCCGAGCCGCCCCCCACCCGGCCTGGTCCGCTGGCCAGGTGGCGGCGCGCTCACCCGCTGCTGCGACCCTTCCTGCCCCGACTGGGAGCCGCGTTCAGCGTCTCGCTCGTGCTCCAGGCGCTGGGACTGGCACTGCCCCTGGCCACCACGGTCGCCTTCGACCAGATCATGCCGGCCCGGGAGACCGCCCTCATGCCGTACCTGGCGCTGGGCATCGCGGCACTGGTGCTCACCCAGTTCGGTGTGGCCTACCTGCGGTCCCGGCTCCTGGTCATGCTGCAGGCGAAGGTGGACGCCGCGCTGATGACCCGACTGTTCCGGCATCTGCTGCGCCTGCCGTACGCCTTCTTCCAGCAGCGGGCCAGCGGTGACCTGATGCAGCGGCTGTCCAGCAGCATCCTGCTGCGCGAACTGGTCACCACCCAGGTGCTGACCGCGGTGATCGACGGCGTGCTGGTGATCGCGTACTTCGGTGTGCTGTTCGCCAAGGACCTCGCCTTCGCCGGACTCGCCGCCGCGATCGGCGTCACCCAGGTGGTGGCCGTCGCGGTGGTCAACGGCCGGCTGCTGCGGTTGAACCAGCGCCACCTGACCGTGCAGGCTGACGCGGAGAGCGCGCTGATGGAGGCGCTGTCGGGCATCGCGACCGTCAAGTCGATGGGTGCCGAGCGGCAGGTGTTCGACGGCTGGCTGCGCCGCTACACCACGGCACTGGACGCCGACGTCGCCCAGAACCGGCTCTCCGCAACGGTCGCCAACATCACCGCGAGCGTCCAGCTCGCCGGGCCACTGGCGCTGCTGTGGCTCGGCACCGGTCGACTCTTCGACGGCGCTGGCCTCGGCCAGACCCTGGGCCTGCAGGCGCTGGCGCTGTCCGCGCTCATCCCGCTCGCCTCCCTGGTGGCCAGCGCCCAGGTCCTCCAGTCGGTCGTGTCGCACCTGCAACGCCTGCGCGATGTCTTCGCCGCCCAGCCCGAACCGGCCGGGGACCCCGACCTGCCCGCGCCTCGGCTCACCGGCCGGATCAGTGTCCGCGACCTGAGCTTCCGCTACGACGGCGGCGCCGCGCCGGTGTTGCGGGACGTCTCCTTCGACGTCGCGCCGGGGGAGAAGGTCGCCGTGGTGGGTCCGTCGGGCAGCGGCAAGAGCACACTGGCCATGCTGCTGACCGGCCTCTACCGGCCCACCGGCGGGGAGATCCTCTTCGACGGGGTGCCGCTGTCGCGGATCGACCCGACCGCGCTGCGCCGTCAGTTCGGTGTGGTGCTGCAGGAGAGCTACCTGTTCCGGGATTCCATCCGGCGCAACATCAGCCTCGTGCACCCGGGCGTCGGCATGCCGGCGATCCGGGCGGCCGCCGAGGTCGCCGCGATCGACCAGGACATCGTGGCGATGCCGATGGGGTACGACACCCAGGTCGCCGAGCGGGGCCAGGCCCTCTCCGGCGGGCAGCGGCAGCGGCTGTCCATCGCGCGGGCCGTGGCGGGGCAGCCCGCCGTGCTCCTGCTCGACGAGGCGACCAGCCACCTCGACGTGGCCACCGAGCGGCGCGTCGACCAGGCCATCTCGGCGATGCGCTGCACCCGGATCGTGGTGGCCCACCGCCTGAGCACCGTCCGTAACGCCGACCAGATCCTCGTCGTCGCCGCAGGCCGAATCGTGGAGCGCGGGCGGCACGACGACCTGCTGCGTGCCGGGGGCGTCTACGCCGACCTGGTCCGGTGTCAGTTGACCGACGACGAACCCGCCCGTTCAGGAGGCGACCCGTGGATACCCGTACCGTGACCGCCGGCGAAGCGCCGGACCGCCCCGCCGACGTCGACCCGAAGGCGTTCCCGGCACGGCGGGTCCTCGTCGCCGCCTGTGGCTCCGCGGACGTCCTGACCCTGCCCCAGTCGATCATGGTGATGCGACACGCGTTGGGGCTCGACGTCCGGGTCGTGCTCACCGCCGCCGCGGCCCGCTTCGTCCCGGCCCGTTCGTTCGCTCTGCTGACCGGACACCCGGCCCTCACCGACGAGGAGGCGATGACGGAGGTTCCGCACCTGGCCCTGTCGGCGTGGGCGGATCTGGTGCTCGTCATGCCGGCCACCGCCAACACCCTGGCCAAGGCGGCTCTGGGGATCGCCGACAACCTGGTCGGCACCTGCGTGCTGGCCGCCGCCGCTCCCGTCGTGCTGGTGCCGTCGATGAACTCGGCGATGTGGCAGCGCCCGGCGGTGCAGCGCAACGTGGCGCAGTTGCGCGCCGATGGGTACGGCGTGGTGCCGCCCGTACCCGTGCTCGCCCTGAGCACCGGCACCCTCGCCGGCCGGGGGATGCCGGCCGTCGAGGTGGTACTGGAGTGGGCCGCCGTCCACCTGCGCGGCGGGGGAGAAGGTCGTGGCTGAGGCGCGCGCCGGGTACGGGCCGCGGATCGCCGCGGTGGCCGTCGCATTCGGCGTCGTCCTGCTCGTGGTGGCGATCAGCCCGTTCCTTCGCGCGTACGCCGACCCGGTCGCCCGCCGGCCCGCCGCCGCGATCGGGGTCGCCGCCGACCGGGCCGGCTGCGACCCGGAGTTGACCGACCCGATCCGCGGCGCTGGCGTCCACGTCGGCCCCGGCACCGCCGAGCCGCACGTCACCCGGATCCAGTACGACCTGGTCCCGCCGTCGTCCGGGCCACACTTCGTGGTGCCGGCCCCGACCGTGCGCCGGTTCTACACCACCCGGGACCGTCCGCCTGTCGAGACGTTGGTCCACAACCTCGAACACGGGTACACCATCCTCTGGTACGTCGAACCGCTCGCTCTCGACCAGATCGAGGCACTGCGGGCGCTGGCCCGAAAGCTCGGTGGCGACCGGTACGGGGGCAGGTTCGTGGTGGCGCCGTGGGACCCCGGGTACGGGGCGTTTCCGGCCGGCCGCCCGATCGCCCTGTCGCACTGGGGCGCGCATGCCGGGTACCGGCAGTTCTGCGCCTCGGTCAGTGGCGCCGCCGTGGAGCGGTTCGTCCTGGCGCATCCGGCGGGCGACGCGCCCGAGCCGACCGGGATGTGACGCCCAGATCGTCAACCGGGCAGGAGGCCGGACGTGTGGTGTGGCGTGCCCGCCGGGCGGGTGGTGGACACCGGGGCGGCAGGGCAGGTGGTCTTGGTGTCCTCCACTGACGCAACGGTGGCGAGATGGACGGATACCTCGCGTTACTGCCAGGCCTCGCCGCTCCGGGCGCGACCGTCTTCGTCCTGGCGGTGTCACTGAAGGCGGGCCACGGCTGGGGCGTGACTGAGGAGTTGCTGCGGACGGGATTCCCCGAGCCGGAATGGGTCGACACGCAGGTCGAGGAGATCGAGGTGGCCGCAAAGACAGGCGGCCAGGAACTCATTCTGCCCGGCTACCTGCTCCGCACGATCCGGGCATCCGACACCTAGCCTCGACCGGCGACGGCCGGAACGCATTGTTCGTCCCTGCCCGGAACAGCCCTGGACAGGCATGGCGGTGACGTTCGTGGGTAAGCGGCTGCCCGCAGCGGACGCGGAAGGGGTGACCCATGAGTGACCCGGCGGCGGAACGGTCCCGCGGAGCCGAAAGGCCGGTCGGTGCGACAGATCGCCTGGCCGCGGACGTGGCCGAGGTGGTGCGTGAGGAGGTCCGGGAGGTACGCAGCCAGTTGATGAGGGTGGCTCGTCCGACCGGAGTGGGGCTGGCGCTGCTCGCGACCGCCGGGGGATGTCTCGTCCTGGGAGCCGGCGCAGCTTCGGCGACCGCGCTGCGCATGCTGGAGACCTTTCTGCCCCGCCGGCTGGCTACCGCGGGCCTCACCGGCGGCTACCTCGTGGCCGCCGTTGTACTGGGACGGGCCGGCCTGCAGCAGCTGCGGGCGGCCGGAGGCGGCTCGGCCTGGCTGGCCGACGAGATGCAGCAAGCCGTCTCCACCACCGCGAGTCAGGTGGTGCCGGCCGGTGCAGCCGCCGTTCGGGACGAACTCGACAAGTGGGGTTCCAGGCGGGACGACCGCTGATGTGGAGACGCGGGGACAGGTAGCGTCGCTGGTGGACGGTGCCGCAGTGCGAGCGGCTTCAGTACGCCGACGAAACGCAGGGTTCCGGGATCCGGCGATGACTGACGGGGCTTACTGCGCCGTGCCGGCGAGCAACCGCCGTCGGACGACCCGCCGGAGGGCCAGGTATGCGGCCCCTCCGGCGGTGATCGATCTCCGGGTGACGGTTGAGTGCGAGATCGCCGAGCCAGATCCACTGCCGATGCGCTTCTCGGTCCAGACCGCGGACCAGCGAACCCACGAGATCAGCTATACCGTCTCGGTTGAGGGAAGCGCTTGGCACCAGCGTGTCGACGCACTGTGCGACCCTAGCCCAGGTACGACAGGATGACCGGTGCGGAGCGTCCGGAGAAGCCACGCCGCGCCGCGCCGCGCGGCAGTGGTGCGATTCAGCAGGCGGCGAGCAGCGTACGGAGCAGTCCGGCGAGTTGCTCGCGCTGCGTCGCCGGTAGCTGGTTCAGTGCCGCCGCCTGCTCGGCGAGCCCGGCGGTGAGCGCCTCGTCCACCACCTGTCGACCCTTGGCGGTCAACCGGGCACGCAGCGCACGCCGGTCGGCCGGATCGGGAATCCGCTGCACCAGCTCGGCCCGCTCCAGCTTGTCCAGTCGGCCGGTCATGCCGCCGGTGGTGAGCATCAGGGCCGCCGACAACTGGCTCGGCGACAGCGTGTACGGCTCGCCGGCGCGGCGCAGGGTGGCGAGCACGTCGAACTCTCCGCGTCCGATACCGCTCGGCGCGTATGCCCGCTCGACCCGGTCTCCCATCAGGCGGGAGATCCGGTAGATCCGGCCGAAGACCTCCATCGGGAGGGTCTCAAGCTCGGGGCGCTCGGCCGCCCACTGACCGACGATCACGTCCACCCCGTCGCCGGTTGCCGTCACTCTCTTCTGCCGCATGGTCCGATTGTGTCACACCTCATACGAGCTCAGATGCTCCTGACTAAGTTTCTTAGTCCTAAGCTATCTGCAAGCTAACGGGAGGCGGCACGATGACCAGACGAAACCCCGGCGAGCGGGCCCTCATCACCGGC
This sequence comes from Micromonospora sp. NPDC005173, assembly GCF_040608515.1. Taxonomy (NCBI): domain Bacteria; kingdom Bacillati; phylum Actinomycetota; class Actinomycetes; order Micromonosporales; family Micromonosporaceae; genus Micromonospora; species Micromonospora sp. NPDC005173. Next base: position 199,856 of record NZ_JBEXIK010000007.1, on the reverse strand, counting down.
ATGACGATCGACGCGCTGGGCTCCGGGATGTACGTCCCGTTCTCGCTCGTCTTCTTTCAGAGGGTCACCGGCCTCCCGCTCACCGCCATCGGCGCGGTGCTGACCGTCGCCGGACTCGCGGGCATGGCGTTGCTGCCGTTGGCGGGCGCTGCCGTCGACCGGTTCGGCGCGCGCCGGATGCAGTTGGTCGGGTACACCGTGCGGGGCCTGGGCTTTGCCGCGTACCCGCTCGCGGTCACCCTGCCAGCGTTCGCGGCCGTCGCGTTGTTCACCGCCGCCGGCGACCGGGCCTTCCCGGCAATCCAGCAGGCGACCATCGGGGACATCGCCGAGGGAGTGGACCGTGACCGCCTCAACGCCCTGGCCCGCAGCCTGCGCAACGCCGGTCTCGGCGCCGGCGGGCTGATCGCCTCAGTGATCATCGGGCTGGCCGGCGACACGGGCTTCACCGTCACCGCCTGGCTCAACGCGGCAAGCTTCCTGGTCGCGGCGCTGTTCGCCCGTCAGGTGCCCCGCCGGATGCCGATGATCCGCTCGCGCGCCCGGATCGGCTACCGCGAGGTGCTCGCCGACCTGCCGTTCCTCGGCCTGACCGGGGCGAATTTCCTCATCGCGCTCGGCTACTCGGCGTTGTCGTTGCTGCTGCCGGCGTACGCGATCACCGTCCTGCACGCCCCGGCGGCCACCGTCGGCGCGCTGTTCGCGGTCAACACCGCGCTCTGCGCGCTCGCCGGCGTGCCGGTGACCCGGCTCGCGGTCCGGATGGGACGGCGGACCCGGGTGGCCGCGACCGGGGCGGCCGTGTTCGCCCTGGCGTTCCTCGGATTCATCCTGCTCGGCACCGCCCGCCCCGGCGGCACCGCCGTGCTGCTCGTCGTGCTGGTCGGCACCACGGTCCTCTACACCGGCGGCGAACTGCTGCACAGCCCGGCCGCGAGCACCTTGGCGATCGCCGTCGCGCCGGAGGACGCCCGGGGTCGATACCTGGCCGCCTACCAACTGTCCTGGTCGCTCGCGGCCACCGTCGCGCCTGCGCTGTTCACCACGCTGCTGGTGGTCGACGGCCGGCTGCCCTGGCTGTTCCTTACCGGATCCGTGCTAGCCGGTGCCGCGCTGATCATTCGACTCGAACGGCGACTACCGGCCGCGGCGCTCAACACCTCCGAAGCCCCGACCGTCAACCAAAACCGCCCCGGCGTTCTCGTCGAGCCGAGCGGCACCGAGCCGGGTCACCTCCGGCCCGCCCAGGTCCCCGTGACCGCTGCCGCCTAGTGAGCCACAACCGCTGCCGCCTGTGAGGGGATACCGCGATGAACCGGATGCTCGTCAGCACCGCCGTCACACCGATCGTCTGGGGCACGACCTATGCCGTGACCAGCGAACTCCTACCGGACAACCGGCCGTTGCTGGCCGCGGCGCTACGGGCACTGCCGGCCGGCCTCGTCCTGCTCGCGGTGACCCGCCTCCTGCCCCGCGGATCGTGGTGGTGGAAGGCGGCGGTCCTCGGCACGCTGAACATCGGGGTGTTCTTCGCGATGCTCTTCTTCGCCGCCTACCGGCTGCCCGGCGGCGTCGCGGCCGTGCTCGGCGCCACCGGCCCGCTGCTCACGGTCGCCCTCTCGGCCGCCCTGCTCCGGATCCGACCCACCATGATCGCGGTGGGCGCTGGACTGCTCGGGGTGCTCGGCGTCTCCTTCGTGGTCCTGCGCCCGGATGCCCAGCTCGACCTGTTGGGCATCCTGGCGGGTCTGATCGGTACAGCCTCGATGGCCACCGGCACCGTCCTGACGAAACGATGGGGACGCCCGGACGGGGTCGGCGCACTGCCGTTCACCGCGTGGCAGCTCACCGCCGGTGGTCTGCTGCTCGCCCCGGTGGCACTCGTCGCGGAAGGACTGCCGGCCGCCCTGACCGGCACCCATCTAGCCGGGTACGGATACCTGGCCACCGTCGGCACGGCGCTGGCGTACTGGCTCTGGTTCCGCGGGATCGCCGCGCTGCCGGCGACCTCGGTCGCGTTCCTCGCCCTGCTCAGCCCGATCACGGCGGCGGTTCTGGGTTGGCTGGCGCTCAGTCAGACGCTGCGCCCGGTGCAGGTGTTGGGATTGGTCGTCGCGCTGGCCGGCACCCTGCTCGGTCAGTTGCCCGGCCACCCGAGGGTCGGCCTCGCGGCGCGGGCCACACCGTCTCGGACTACCCCGACCGCGCCTCGATCGCCAGTCGCGAGCTGAGGGTCGGGGTGTTCGCCGACCAGCCGCTGATGAGTCAGGGCGGCGGCGTCGATGGCGCGCCGCATACGATCGCCAGATGGGAATCTTTTCCACAAAGGACGATTGGCGACCGCCACAACGTCCCGATTGCGCCTGCCACGAGCATCTGGAGGATGTGCTCACGTTGGTCATCCCCAGCCAGGACTGGGATGAAGACCCCACCTTCGAGCAACTGCTTGCGACCGGGTCGCTCGGCGTGCGGCCGGTGAACGCGAAAGAGCGGTTCATGACCGTCTTTGACGAAGAGCAGAACGAGTCTCAGCTTGGCCCGCTGCACTGGGGCATGTGGGCCGCCGATGAGATCTACGGCTGTTATGACGATGACGCCGAGCTGCCCGTCGACAGGTCAATCGCCGCTCGGCCGGGTGTGGACCTGGTCGAGTGGTATGACCGGGAGGAGTTTCTGATCGGAGCACCCGGTTTGTGCGAAAGCGGCATGCTCGCTGCCATTGCGCGGGCGCTGCAAGACCCGAGGGTGCGCGCTTAAGTTCTAGCGCCCGGGGAAACCCGATCTGGTGTGGGAGTTACGGCGACCTGAACACCTCGACGGGACGGGGCCATGACGGAATTCGACAGTCGGTGTGGGCGGCACAGCTGTCCGTCGGCGCGAGCGGACGGTTGCTGAGGTGTCGTGGCGGGTCGCGCTGCTCCGCGCGCTCCAGCAGCGCCTGATCAACCCGATCGTCCGATTTGCGTGGGACGTGAAACTCCCGATCCCCGGCGACGCGCTGTTGGAGACCACCGGACGTCGTACCGGCCGGCTGCGGTACACCCCGGTGTGCGATGGCCTGGACGGTGACATCTTCTGGCTGGTCGCCCAGCGGGGGCGCCGCGCCGACTGGGTGCGAAACCTCGAGGCCGATCCCCGGGTCCGGGTCAAGACGGGCGGCGGGCGGAGCGCACGTTGGCGGACCGGGACGGCGCACATCGTCGACGACGATGACCCGCGCGAGCGCCAGCGGTACATCGCGCAGAGCAGTCTCGCTCGTCGGCTCTGTGTCAGTACCTCCGAGGCGGTGGCTACGAGCCCGCTGACGGTGCGCATCGAACTGGACCAACCCTGACGTCGGGTAGCACGGCGGTTGCCGCGGCCTGGGTAGTGACCGCAGGACCACCGCCGAGGAAGGTCGTGACCCTGATCGCCAGCAGGACGATCACGGCCAGCTGCCACGGGCCGGTGCCGAAGGCCTAGATGAGCCGTCGCCGAGCCCGATGCCGATCGCAACACCGATGATCAACTGAACGAACGGCGGAACCGCTGCCCGCAGGAGGACCGCGCGGGTGATGTCACCGGCGGGCCGTCACCGGCACCGGAGGCGGCGGATCGGTGGTCAGGCGTCGGCGCGGGCGGCGAGGGCGTCCACCAGGCGGCGGGCGGAGCCGGCCAGGTTCCACGTCCCGGCCAGCTCCAGCAGCCGGTCCGGATCGACGGGCGCGGTCGGCAGTGCGGTGGGCAGCTCCGGTAGTGGCACGTCCAGCGCGACCCGCACCACGGTCGGCGCGACGGCCAGGTAGTCGCGGGCGGCGGCCAGCTTGGCCCGCAGGCCCGGCGCGAAGGACGAGTCAGAGTCGTCCAGGGCGGCCAGGATGCCGGCGATGCTCCCGTACCGCTCGATGAGCCGGGCGGCGGTCTTCTCGCCCACGCCCTGCACCCCCGGCAGCCCGTCGCTGGGGTCGCCGCGCAGCGCGGCGAAGTCGGCGTACCGGTCGGCCGGCACGCCGTAGCGGGCCCGCACCGCGGCGTCGTCGCAGTCGTCGAGCTTGGCCACGCCGCGCCCGACGTAGAGCAGCCGGACCGGCCGGGCGTCGTCGATGAGCTGGAACAGGTCCCGGTCGCCGGAGACCACCTCCACCGGGCCTGGCTGGGCCACCGACAAGGTGCCCAGCACGTCGTCGGCCTCGTAGCCGGTCGCGCCGACGACGGTGATGCCGACCGCGGCCAGCACTTCCAGGATCATCGGCACCTGCGGGGAGAGGGTGTCCGGCACGACCTCGCCGCCCTGCGGGGCCACCCGGTGCGCCTTGTAGGACGGCAGTAGCTCGACCCGCCACGCCGGGCGCCAGTCGTAGTCCATGGCGCAGACCATCCGGTCCGCACCGCGACCCCGGATCAGGGTGGCGAGCATGTCGAGGAAGCCGCGCACCGCGTTGACCGGGGTGCCGTCCTCGGCCCGGGCGGCCGATTCCGGGATGCCGAAGTATGCGCGGAAGTAGAGGCTGGGTGCGTCGATCAGCAGGATCGGGGATCGGTGTGCCACGCCCGACAGCCTGGCACAACCCCCCGACGATCAGGGGTACGCCCGGCCGCCGGCGGCGTCAGCGCCGCTCGTCGTGCTGGTAGACGGTCTCCCGCCGGGCCAGGTACTGCACGACGTAGCTCGCCACCAGCAGCAGGATCGCGACCACCACCTCGACCCAGGCCGCGACACCGTCGGCCACGGTGAGGCCGATGACCAGCAGGACCAGGCCGACCAGCGCGAGAACCCCGGCCCACAGCTGTCGGCGACGGCGCGTCGCCGCCCGGTCCGCCTCGTTCGGTGCCACGTCGGTCCTCCCGGTCGGGATGCCCGCGCGGGCACCCGGATCCAGGCTATGACCCTTCGGGGCGTCCGGCCCGGAAAACCGTCGTGCGGGCCGGTCACCGTGCGGCGCAGGGCGCTCGGTACGCCGTTTCTCCGGCCGGACACCGACCGCCGGGTACGCAGGCTGGCCGACTGCGAAAGGCCGTGCGGTTCACCGACCTCCGACGGTGACCGTCGGCGCGGCCGGGAGCGTCGGGTCGTCGCCCCGGTCGTGGTCGGTGAGGTCACGCAGGTGCCGGACGGGGGAGAGCAGCAGCACCAGCGGCGCGGCGACCACCACGCCCGCGACGATCAGCAGGGTGGCCCGGGCGCCCAGCGACCCGGCCACCGCGCCAGCGACCAGCCCGCCGACCGGGATCGCGCCCCAGGAGACGAACCGGACGGTCGCCATCACCCGGGAGAGCAGGTCGGGTGGGCTGGCGATCTGCCGGTAGGTCCGGGTGGTCACGCTGAGCACCACCGTCCCGAGGGAGAAGACGACGTTGCCGGCGGCGAAGGCGGCGTACGCCAGCCAGCCGGTGCCCCAGGGGATCAGGAACGCGCCGGCGACCGTGGTGAACCCGGCGACGATCAGCGCGCGTGCGGTGCCGATCCGTGCCGTGATCCGCGAGGTGAACGCCGCCCCGACCAGCGCGCCGACCCCCTCGACGGCGAGCAGTACCCCGACCAGGCCGGCCGGGCGTTCAGCTCACGGACCAGGTAGAGCGGGTAGAGCGCGAACTGCGCGCCGCAGACGAAGTTCATCGCCGTCGCGGCCCACATGCCCGGCCCCATCACCGGATGGTACGCGACGAAGCGCCAACCCTCGCGGATCAGCTCGCCGACCGGTGGCCAGCGGTCCGGCGCGTCGTCTCGGCGGGCGGGCAGGGTGCGCAGCAGCGCCGCCGAGACGAGGTAGCTGACGGCGTCAACGAGCAGGGTGGGCACCGCGCCGAGTGCCTGTACGGCGAGCCCGCCGAGGGAGGGGCCGCTGAGCTGGGTGGCGGCGTGGGTGGCCGAGGTCAGGCTGTTGCGGGACTGCAACTGCTCGCGGTCAACGATGCTGGGCAGGAAGGTCGAGTTGGCCACGTCGAAGAGCACGTTGGCGAAGCTGATCACAAGAGCGGTGATCACCAGGTGGGCGACGATGAGGTGGCCCCACCACCAGGCCAGCGGGATCGACGCGACGGCGACCGCGCGGGCCAGGTCGGCGCCGATCTGGGCGCCGCGCAGCGGCAGGCGCTGCACGATGACGCCGGCGGGCAGACCGATCACGATCCAGGCGACGTAGCTGGCCGCGGCGATCAGGCCCATCTGGAACGCGGTGGCGTCGAGCACGGTGAGCGCGGTCAGCGGCAGGGCCACCGCGCCGACCGCCGACCCGACCATGCTGGTCGTGCCGGCGGTCCACCATCGGCAGAACACCCCGGCCCGCTCTCCGACGTGCATGTCGTCCGCCCCCGTTCGCGCGCACCAGTGCGTTCCAATCTGGAACGGACTATAGTCGAGGGCGGGACAGATGGGGGTGACGGGTGCGGCGGGAGGATCTTGCCGACGCGGACTGCGGCATCGCGCAGGCGCTCGGCGTGCTGGGGGACTGGTGGACGTTCCTCATCGTGCGCGACGTCGCCGGCGGGACGACCCGCTTCGACGCGCTCCAGCGCGAGCTGGGCGTCAGCCGGCGGGCGCTGACCGAACGCCTCGCCGCGCTGGTCGAGCACGGCGTGCTGGAGCGCCGGCCGTACTCCCAGCACCCGCCGCGCTACGACTACCTGCTCACCGCCAAGGGTGAAGGGCTGCTGCCGGTGCTGATCGCACTGCAGGACTGGGGAACGAGGCACCTGATGGGCGATGGGGAGCTGACCGCGACCGCCGACGCCGCCTCGGCCGAGGCGCGCCGGGTGCACGACCTGCTCGGGCGGCGGCTGCCCGAGGTCGGCCTGCCCGGGCCCGACGGCCAGTCGGTCGCGCTGACCGACGCCGAGGCCTGGAGCGTCCTGTACTTCTTCCCCGGGGCGTACGCGCCGGAGACGCAGGGCTACCCGCCGGGCTGGGCGGACATTCCCGGGGCCCGCGGCTGCACCCTGGAGTCGAACACCTACGCCGCTCGGTACGCGGACTTCCAGGCCGCCGGGGCGGACGTGCGGGGGATCAGCACGCAGCGGCCGGACCAGCTCGCCGACTTCGCCGCGCACGCCCGGGTGCCGTTCCCGCTCCTGTCCGACCAGGACGGTCGGCTCGCCGCCGGGCTGCTGCTGCCCACCTTCCGCGCCGGTGGGGTCTCACGGTTCAAGCGGCTGACGCTGCTGGTCGACCCGTCGGCGGTGGTTCGCGCCGTGCAGTTCCCGGTCACCGACCCGGCCGGGTCGGTGGACGAGATGCTCGACCTGGTCCGCGAGCACCGCCCCGCCTGATCCGCCGCCACGGGCGTGGGAAGACCCCCCGCGCTACGCGGGGGGCCTTCCATGCGGCCGGGTCAGGCCGGGAGAGTCCAGCGTTGGTTGGCGCCGGCGAAGCAGTCCCAGATCTGCAACCGGGTGCCGTCGGCCGAGCTGTTGTCGCTGGCGTCCAGGCACTTGTTCGACTGCGGGTTGCGGAGCGTGCCATTGGACTGCGCCTGCCAGACCTGCGCGCCGCTGCCGTTGCAGTCCCACAGCTGGATCTTGGCGCCGTTGGCGGTGGAGCCACTGGTGATGTCGGCGCACTTGCCGAGGGCGCGCAACGTGCCGTTGCTCGCCACGGTCCAGCTCTGCGCGGCGGTGCCGTTGCAGCTCCACAACTGCACGGCCGTGCCGTTGGCGGTGCTCGCCGAGGCGACGTCGACGCACTTACCGGCGATCCCGGTGATCGGGCCGGTGCGGCCGGTCGGCGGCGGGGTGGTGCCGCCCATGATGGTGTCGTACATCGCGCTGACCAGCGAGGTGGAGCCGGTGGTGTCCTGGGACAGCTCCCAGTTCATCACACCGCCGGCGTTGGCCAGCGCCCACTGCGTCTTGCGCTTGACCGTCGGGATGCCGTTGTAGCACTGCTGCGCTCCGCCGACGGTGGTGCAGTCCCGGTTGGCGTTGGCCGGGTCCATACCGACCAGTGCCGAGTAGGTGTAGTAGCCGGGGCGGCTGTAGAACGGGATCCCGAGTACGGCCTTGCTGGCGGGCAGGCCGCGTGACTTCCACAGGTTGATGCTGGCGATCGACCAGTCGTAGTTGGCGTGCGGGTTGCCGCCGTCGTACGCCATGATGTTGAGCCAGTCGACCTGGCCGAACACGGCCGTCTGCACGCCCTGGACGCTGCCGCCCTCGGAGACCACGGCGGCGGTGAGCAGCTTGCCGCGGCTGTGCATGGCGCTGCCGAGTTGCGTCATGAGCTGGGTGTAGTTGTTCGCCGAGGCGCCCGGGTCCGGGTACTCCCAGTCCATGTCGACGCCGTCCAGGTTGTACTGATTGACGAAGTTGACCAGGTTGTTGACGAAGTTGGTCCGACTGCCGGCGTTGGCGGCCAGCGCCTCGAAGGCGGAGTCGTTGCCGTCGTTCCAGCCGCCGACCGCGATCGACACCTTGACGTTGTTGGCGTGCCCGAGCGAGACCAGCGAGGAGAGCTTGCTCGGGTTCTCCACCGCGCGCAGGCTGCCGTCGTTGTTGGGCAACACGAACGCGTAGTTGATGTGGGTGAGCTTGTTGTACTGGATGGTGTTGACGTTGCCAGCCCAGGAGGGCATGTAGCCGACGCTCTTGAAGTTGTTCGGCAGCACCACGGCCTGCGCGGCGGTGGGAACGAGAGCGAGGGTGGCGCCGGCCGTGGCGAGCGTGAGCAGGCCGGCGGCGAGGGCGCGGCGTGGTGATGGGGACATCGGGGGCCTTCCCGTGGGCGGGGGACGACAGCCGCCCGTGCAGGGTCGTCGCGGGCGGGGGTGCGAGTGCGGTACGCAGGGACGGGTGGCCTCGAGGCAGCCAAATCTTAAAGAATGTTAACTGTCCGCGTCAATCAACGTCGGTGAATTTCCGGGTTTTTGGCGGCCGAGATGTACGGGACGCGGCCAAGCGCCTACCCCCGGGTATCCCCAAACGACCGTTAAGCTGACCGCGTGGGAATCGACGAGCTGTACCCGCCGGACCGGCTGACCGCCGCGCAGCGCGCCACCGCCGCCGCCGGCCTGGACGCTTTGCTGCTCACCCCCGGCTCCGACCTGCGCTACCTGACCGGGTACGACGCCCACGAGGGGGAGCGGCTGACCTGCCTGGTGCTGCCCGCCGAGGGCGAGCCGACCCTGATCGTGCCGACCCTGGAGCGCCCGGCCGCCGAGGCGTCCCCGGCGCCCGCCACCGGGGTACGCATCGTCGACCACCCCGACGGCACCGACCCGTACCCCCTGGTCGTCGCCGCCCTCGACGGGCCGCTCGCGACGGTCGGGCTGGCCGACCGGATGTGGGCCGAGCAGGTCCTCGCGCTGCGCGCCGCGTTGCCCACCGCCGCCCAGCGGCTCGCTGGCGAGGTGCTGCGCGAGCTGCGGATCCGCAAATCCCCCGCCGAGATCGCGGCGCTCGCCGAGGCCGGCGCGGCGATCGACGAGGTGCACCTGCGGATGGGGGAGTGGCTGCGCCCCGGGCGTACCGAGGCCGAGGTGGCCAGCGACATCGCCGCGGCGATCCGGGCCGCCGGGCACGTCACCGTCGACTTCGTCATCGTGGCGGCCGGGCCGAACGGGGCCAGCCCGCACCACGGCACCTCGGACCGGCCGATCGGCGCCGGCGAGCCGGTGGTCGTGGACATCGGCGGCACCATGCCGTCGGGCTACCGTTCGGACTGCACCCGCACCTACGTCGCCGGCGGGCCGGCACCGGCCGAGTTCGTGGACTACTACGCGGTGCTGCACGACGCCCAGCGCGCCGCGGTGGCGGCCGTGCGGCCGGGGATCACCGGCGCGGCAGCCGACGCCGCTGCCCGGGAGCCGATCACCGCCGCCGGCTACGGCCCCGCGTTCCTGCACCGCACCGGCCACGGCATCGGCCTGGACGGTCACGAGGAGCCCTACCTCGTGGCCGGCAACGACCGGCCGCTGGAACCCGGGATGGCGTTCTCCATCGAACCGGGCATCTACCTGGCGGGCCGGCACGGCGCCCGCATCGAGGACATCGTCGTCTGCACCACGGACGGCGTGCAACGGCTCAACACCACCCCCACGGAGCTCATCGCACTATGACTGTCGACCGGATCCTCCCCACCGACGAGGCCCACGATCTGCTGGACCTCGCCACCGAGCTCGCCGACCGCGAGCTCGCACCGAAAGCCGCCGGCTTCGAGGAGCGCGCCGAGTTCCCCCGCGACGTGCTGCGCACCCTCGGCCGGGCCGGCCTGCTCGGCCTGCCGTACCCGGAAGAGCACGGCGGTGCGGCCCAGCCGTACGAGGTGTACCTGCAGGTGCTGGAGATCCTGGCCAGCCGCTGGCTCGCCGTCGCCGAGGCGGTCAGCGTGCACACCCTGTCCTGCTATCCGGTGGCCGCGTTCGGCACCGATGAGCAGCGCAAGCTGCTGCCGGACATGCTCGGCGGCGAGCTGCTCGGCGCGTACTGCCTCTCCGAGCCGCAGGGCGGCTCCGATGCCGCGGCGCTGAGCACCCGGGCGGTCCGCGACGGCGACGCGTACCTTGTCTCCGGCACCAAGGCGTGGATCACCCACGCCCGGGCCGCCGACTTCTACAACGTCTTCTGCCGCACCGGCGGGCCGGGCCCGAAGGGCATCTCCTGCCTGCTCGCCGACGCCGGCACCGCTGGCATCACCCCGCAGGCGGCGGAGCGGACCATGGGGCTGCGCGCCTCGCCGGTGGCACAGATCGCCTTCGACGAGGCGCGCGTGCCGGCCGAACGGCTGATCGGCGGCGAGGGAGCGGGCTTCACCATCGCGATGTCCGCACTGGACTCCGGCCGGCTGGGCATCGCGGCCTGCGCGGTCGGGCTGGCCCAGGCAGCGCTGGACTACGCCGTTGGCTACGCCCGGGAGCGGCAGCAGTTCGGCCGGGCCATCATCGACTTCCAGGGGCTGGGATTCACCCTCGCCGACGCGGCCACCCAGATCTCCGCCGCCCGTGCGCTGACCCTCGCGGCGGCCCGGCTGCGCGACGCCGGGCGGCCGTACTCGATCGAGGCGGCCAAGGCGAAGCTCTTCGCCACCGACATGGCGATGCGGGTGACCACCGACGCGGTGCAGGTGCTCGGCGGCGCCGGCTATGTGGCAGACCACCCGGTGGAGCGGTACATGCGTGAGGCCAAGGTGCTGCAGATCGTGGAGGGCACCAACCAGATCCAGCGACTGGTGATCTCCCGCGCGCTGGCGCAGGGCTGAGCGCGGTCGACGGTACGTGGCGGCGCGGCTGCGGTGGGTCCATCGCAGCCGCCGTCGGCGCGGTGCGGTGGAAGCGTCGTCGCCGTCGGGCGTTTTTCCCGGTAGGTTGCTCGCCGTGGAGGAGATCGACCGCGCCATCGTCGCGGCACTGACCGCTGACGGCCGGCTGTCGTACACCGACCTGGCCGAGAAGGTGGGTCTGTCGGTGTCCGCCGCGCACCAGCGGGTGCGCCGGCTGGAGCAGCGCGGGGTGATCAAGGGGTACGCCGCCCGGGTCTCCTTCGAGGCGCTGGACTTGCCGCTGACCGCGTTCGTGGCGATCCGGCCGTTCGACCCGTCGCAGCCGGACGACGCGCCCGAGCGACTGGCTCACCTGCCCGAGATCGACTCCTGCTACTCGGTGGCGGGGGAGGACTTCTACATGCTGCTGGTGCGGGTGGCCAGCCCGACCGACCTGGAGCGGGTGCTCCAGGAGATCCGCACCTCGGCGAACGTGACCACCCGGACCACGGTCGTGCTGTCCACCCCGTACGAGAACCGGCCGCCGAAGATCAGTGCCGGGGCACCGAGTCGGTCGCGGTCCCGGGTGCCGGAGGAGCCGGCTGGTTCCACCGCAGGATGACACGCCGCCCGTGCTCGTGACCGAGCGCGCTGACCGTGGCGGTGTCCAGCCGCAGCAGGCCGCCAGCGGACGGGGGCAGGCCGATCCAGCGGGCGCCGAGCACCCGCAGGCTGTGCGCGTGGCCGACCAGCGCCACGGTGCCCCGGTCGAGCAGCGGGGTGACTCGGGCCAGCACCCGGTCCAGCCGGGCGCCCACCTGCGCGGGTGACTCCCCACCGGGGCAGCCGTCGGTCCAGATGTTCCAGTGCGGGTGGTCCTCGTGGATGTCGACGGTGGTGCGTCCCTCGTATTCGCCGTAGTTCCACTCGCTGAGGTTCTCGTCGACGGCGTCGACGGTGAGCCCGGCCAGCTGCGCGGTGCGCAGCGCCCGGGAGCGGGGGCTGGCCAGCACGGTCACGAACCGCCGGCCGGCCAGGAACGCGGCGAGGGTGCGGGCCTGCCGCTCGCCGTCGGGGGTCAGCTCCAGATCGGTGTACGAGGTGTGCCGCCGGGTGGCGCTCCAGGTGGTCTCGCCGTGCCGGATCAGCAGGAGCTCTCCCATGTGGCCAGTTAACCACCGCTGGCAGGGCGGCACCCGGTGGCCACCGATGCCGCGTCCCCATCCGCTCAGGCTTGGTCAAAAACCCTACCTATCTTCCTAGGATGCCTTACAGGGTGTGCCGACCGGCGCCGCCGGTTTCGGCACCGGCAGAGCGGGCAAGCGAGCCGGAACAGTCGCCAGACGGAGGAGGCGCGATGAGCTTCACCGAGAAGGCACGTAACAAGGTCGAGCAGGTGGCCGGTGCCGCGAAGGAACGGATCGGCGATGCGACAGACAATGAGCGGATGCGTGGCGAGGGCGCCAGCCAGCAGAGTGACGCGCGCGCCAAGCAGGCCGGTCAGAACGTCAAGGAGGCGGGCAGCAACGTGAAGGACGCCTTCAAGAAGTGACCTGAACGGGTCCGCGGGTCCCCGGGCGCAGCATCGCCCGGGGACCCGTCGTGTGCCGCGGCTAGGGCCGCGGGGTGACCGTGCTCCGTTCCCTGGTGTTGTTCGCGCTGGCGGAGATCGGCGTCGCCGTCGTCATGTACGCCCCCGCAGCGGGGACAGTGAGCGGCCTTCGCGTCTGGGATGATCACCGTCGTGATCCGACCTCGGCTGCGCCCGCTGCTCGGCGTACTGGTGGCGGCGGCCATTGTCGGCACCGCGGCGTCCGCGATCGCGCTGTCCACGGCACCAGGGCCGTCCACATCGACCGTCGGCGGATCGTTCGTCCAACCCACCGCCTCGGCAGCGCCGTCGGTCAGCGCCACTGGGCAGGAGCGCCGACCGGCGGCCACCGTCCCTGGAGCGACGCGGGCGGGGACGCGTCCGCCGGTGGTGGACCACGGACCGCGCAGCGGCAACCGGGTGGCGCTGACGTTCGACGCGGACATGACCGACGGCATGCTGCAGAACCTGCGTACCGGGCGGGTGAAGTCCTATGCCAACCTGCGCATCCTCGACCTGCTGGAGCGGGAGCAGGTTCCGGCCACCTTCTTCCTGACCGGCAAGTGGGTGGAGCGGTATCCGGACCTCACCCGGCGGATCGCCGACAACCCGCGCTTCGAACTGGCCAACCACACCTACGGGCACGCGGCGTACACCGGCAACTGCTACGACCTGCCTCGCGTGCCCCCGAAGGGCATGACCGGCGACGCGGCGAAGACCTTCGAGGTGATCGAACCGTACGGAGGTCGGCAGACCCGGTACTTCCGCTTTCCGGGGCTCTGCCACGACGCGGCGGCGCTGGCGGCACTCGCACCGCTCGGCGTGACGGTGGTCGACGGGGACGTGGTCAGTGGGGATCCCTTCGCCACCGCCTGGGAGCCGATCGTGCGGGCGGTGCTGGACCACGTACGCCCCGGGTCGGTCGTGATCATGCATGTGACCGAGGCGAACGCCCGGATGACCGACGAGGCGCTGCCGCGCATCCTGGCCGGGCTGCGTGAGCGTGGCCTGGTCCCGGCGGCGCTGTCCGAGGTGTTGGCCGCCGGCTGACCGGCCCGGCGTCGGTCAGCAGCACCGCAACGGGTGACACCCCCGGGAAGGTGATCCCGGGGGCGTCGCGCGGGTGGTCAGTCGTCGCGGTGGTCGGCCCACCACTGCTGCCCGCTGTCGGGCAGCGTGTCGATCGGGTCGTAGTAGGCGTAGCGCTTGTTGAGCGCCTCCAGGTCGGCGGACTCGATGGAGGTGCGGTAGTTCTTCGTCCAGTAGGAGATGCCGCGGTCGCGGTCGTAATCGGTGAGCATGTGCACCCAGCGCTTGCCGACGAATGGGACGTCACAGACGATCCGCGGGGTGGCGTAGCCGGGCAGGTAGCCCATGATGTCGTGCTGGAGCTGCTGGGCGTGCCAGACCGGGACGCGCCAGTGCTCGGCGTTGGGGATCATGTCGCACATGTAGAAGTAGTACGGCAGGATCCCGGCCTCGCCCTGGAGCGCGAAGCAGAGGTCGAGCAACTCGGGGGTGGTGGCGTTGACGCCGCGCATGAGCACGCCCTGGTTGCGGACGTCGCGGACGCCGACGTCGAGGGCGGTCTGGGCGGCGCGGGCGACCAGTGGGGTGAGCGACTGGGCGTGGTTGACGTGGGTGTGGATGGCGAGGTTGACGCCGCGCCGCGCGGCGGTGCGGGCGACGCGTTCGAGGCCCTCGACCACGTCGGGCTGCAGCCAATGCTGGGGCAGGCCCATCAGGGCCTTGGTGGCGAGCCGGATGTCGCGGACCGTGTCCAGTTCGAGCAGGCGCATGAGGTACGACTCGAGGTTGCGCCAGGGCACGTTGGCCACGTCGCCGCCGGAGACGACGACGTCACGGACGCCGGGGTGGGCCTTGAGGTAGCTGATGTGGGCGTCGTAGCGCTCGACGGGCTTGAGGGTGAGCTTGAGTTTGTCGACGGTGGGGGTGGAGTTGCCGACCAGGTCCATGCGGGTGCAGTGCCCGCAGTACTGGGGGCAGGTGGAGAGCAGTTCGGCGAGGACCTTGGTGGGGTAGCGGTGGGTGAGCCCTTCGGCGACCCACATGTCGTGCTCGTGCAGGGAGTCGCGGCTGGCGTAGGGGTGTGACGGCCAGTCGGTGCGTCGGTCGGAGGCGACCGGGATCATGTAGCGCCGGATGGGGTCGGCGATCAGCGCCTCGGTGGTGAGGGGCGCGAACGGCACCATCGTGTTGATCATCTGGGGTGGCACCAGCATCGACATGGTGGCCAGGGCCTTCTGGTCGGCCTCGAGGTCGGCGTAGAAGCTCTCGTCGATGAGGTCACCGAAGACGGTGCGGAGCTGCTTGATGTTCTTGACGCAGTTGACGCGCTGCCACTGTGCGGATTCCCACTGGTCGCGGGTGACGTGGCGCCAGCCCGGGAAGCGGGTCCAGTCGGGTTCGACCAGGGGGCGGCGGTGGTATTCGTATGGCTGCCCGGCGGTCGGCACGGCGACCGGGGCGTGACGGGGTTGAGGGATGGTCTCAACCGGTTGGGTCTGGGTCACGGCCCCTCCTCGGTGCTGCGGCTGATCACGAAACCCGAAGGCTACTGGAAAATATTCGGTGAAGAAATTAGTCTGCCGTAAGTTTTCCCGTTACGCGAGCCTTGACCGGGGCTTCGGACGGCTGAGCAGGGGAGGTGGACGTGACGTCACCGGTGGGACTGCACCGCGTCGTGGAACCGGCGGGGGTGCTGCCGCAGGCGGCCTGGCGGTTGGACACGTCCGCCGTGATCGCACCGAACGAGGTGCGGATCCGGGTACAGCGGCTGAACCTCGACGCGGCGAGCTTCCGGCAGTTGTCGGAGAAGCACGGCGGTGACGGTGACGCGGTCCGCGCCGAGGTGTTGGAGATCATCTCCACCCGGGGGAAGATGCAGAACCCGGTGACCGGTTCCGGCGGGATGCTGATCGGCGTCGTCGAGGAGGCCGGCCGGCGCTCCCCGCTCGGCCTCAAGCCCGGGGAGCGGGTCGCCACCCTGGTGTCGCTGACGCTGACCCCGCTGGTGGTGACCGATGGGCTGGCGCGCTGGGACGGGCGCAGCGAGCAGGTGCCCTGCGACGGGTGGGCGATTCTGTTCGCCCGTTCCATCGCCGCGGTGCTGCCCGATGACGAGGACCCGCAGCTGTCCCTGGCGGTGCTGGACGTGTGCGGGGCGCCCGCGCTGACGGCGCGGGTGGTGTCGCGTTACGTCGAGGATCGTCGCCGGACCGGTGACCCGACGCCGGTGCGCGTCGCGGTGATCGGTGGGGCGGGCAAGAGCGGCTCCCTGTCGCTTGCCGCGGCGCGGCGGGCGGGTGCCGCGCGTACCGTCGGGGTGGTGCCGGTGGCGGCGGAGCGCGACGCGCTGACGGCCGCTGGCCTGGCTTCGGCGGTGGCGTTGGCCGACGCCCGGGATCCGGTGGCCCTGTCCACGGCGGTGACCACCGCCCTGGGCAGCCCGGCGGACGTCACCGTGGTGTGCGTGGATGTGCCGGGCTGCGAGCACGGAGCGGTGCTGGCCACCGCCGACGGTGGCACGGTGATCTTCTTCTCGATGGCGACGAGCTTCTCCGCGGCGGCGTTGGGCGCCGAGGGGCTGGCGGCGGACGTGACGATGTTGGTGGGTAACGGGTACGTGCCGGGGCACGCGGAGCTGGCGTTGGGGCTGCTGCGCGCCGAGCCGGGGGTGCGTCGGCTGTTCGCGGCGCGGGTCGCGGCAGACTGAGGTCATGACGAACCCCTCGACCTTGTACCGCGGCGGCGTGCTGCACTGTCCCGCCGACCCGAGCGCGACCGCGCTGTTGGTCTCCGGTGGGCGGATCGCCTGGCTGGGGACCGACGGTGACGCGCCGCCGGCTGACCGGGTGGTGGACCTGGGCGGTGCGCTGGTGACGCCGGCGTTCGTCGACGCGCACGTGCATGCCACCGACACCGGGTTGGCGCTGTCCGGGCTGGAGTTGTCCGGGGTGCGTTCGGCGGCGCAGTTGCTCGACGCGGTTGCCGCGTTCGCGGCCGGTCTGCCGGTGGACGCGGTGGTCCTGGGGCATGGCTGGGACGAGTCGGGCTGGCCGGATCCGGCACTGCCGGACGCGGCGGCGCTGGATCGGGCGGCCGGTGGTCGGCGGGTGTACCTGTCGCAGGCGTCGATCCATTCGGCGTTGGTGTCGACGGCGCTGCTGGCGGCGTGCCCGCAGGCGGCGGCCGAGGCCGGGTACGACCCGTCGGGGTGGTTGCGTCGTGACGCGCATCACGTGGTGCGGGCGGCGGCGCAGGGTTCGGTGAGCCGGGCGCAGCGTGTCGCCGCGCAACGGGTGGCGCTCGCGCACGCGGCGTCGCTGGGTATCGCGGCGGTGCACGAGTGCGGTGGCCCGGAGATCTCCGACGAGGAGGACTTCACCGGTCTGCTGGGCATCTCCGGCGCCGGGTTGCCGGAGGTGTACGGGTACTGGGGTGAGCTGGGTGGCGCGGCGCGGGCCCGGGAGTTGGGTGCGGTGGGCGCTGGCGGTGACCTGTTCGCCGATGGGGCGTTGGGTTCGCGTACGGCGCACGTGTCGCAGCCGTACGGCGACGGCGACGGGTGCGGGCACGGGTACCTCTCGGCCGAGCAGGTGCGGGATCACCTGTTGGACTGCGCGGCGCACGGCATGCAGGGTGGGTTCCACGCGATTGGTGACGCGGCGATCGGCACGGTGCTGGAGGGCTTCGCGGCGGCGCGGACGCTGGGAGTGGAGCGGTTGCGCGCCGCCCGGCACCGCATCGAGCACGCAGAGATCATGAACAAGCGGATGATCGCCCAGTTCGTGGAGTACGGGGTCGTGGCGAGCATGCAGCCGGCGTTCGACCGGCTGTGGGGTGGCGCGGGCCGGATGTACGAGTCGCGGTTGGGTCTGGACCGGTCGTTGGAGTCCAACCCGATGGGCTCGATGCACGGGGTGGGCGTGGCGTTGGCGTTCGGTTCGGATTCGCCGGTGACGCCGCTGGATCCGTGGGGGTCGGTGCGGGCGGCGGCGGCGCATCACAACCCGGCGCAGCGGATGGGTGTGCGGGCGGCGTTCGCCGCGCACACCCGTGGCGGGTGGCGGGCGGTGCACCTGGACGTCGAGGGTGTGTTGGCGTTGGGTGCGCCGGCGACGTTCGCGGTGTGGTCGACGCCGGCCGGGGTGGAGCGGGGCCTGCCGGTGTTGTTGGCCGAGGACCCGGAGTTGCGGGGTCCGGAGGACCCGACGCCGCTGCCGGTGTGCCGGAGTCTGGTGCTGCGCGGTGAGGTCATCTATCAGGAAGGGTCGTCGTGAGCGAGCAGAGCGAGCGAACCGGTACGGACAGCAGCGGGGTGCTCGCGCCGCGAAGCGGTGGCGTGAGCGGGCGGATGATCGATGTGGCGGGGGCGACAGCGTGACCGGCAAGCTTGATCTTGACCCGGTGCTGGTGGCGCGGGCGCGGGAGTTGGCGCGCCGGGCCGGGCAGCCGGTGGTGGACCTGGCGCGCAGCCACACCACGGTGTCGGTGGAGCGGGCGGTGCTGCGGTTGGCCGGGGTGAGCGGCGCGGACCCGGACGGCATCCCGTGGGTGAACCGGCTCGTCGACGCGGTCGTCGCGGACGTGGGGCTGGGTCACGGGGTGGCGGTGCCGGTGTTCGACGCGCTGGCCCGCGAGGGCATCTCGGATGTGACGCTGCTGGCGCAGAAGGCGGCGGCCGGGTCGGTGCGTTTCGGCCTGCCCACCGGTCGGGCGGCCACGGCGGCCCGGTCGGAGGCGCGTCGGTCGGTCGGCGCGGGTATCCGGCGTATCGACCGGCGGCGCGCGGAACGGGACCGCCTCATCAAGCGGCACGGGGACCCGAAGCAGCGGCCGTGGATCTACCTGATCGTGGCGACCGGAGACATCTACGAGGACATCCCGCAGGCGCAGGCGGCGGCGCGGGCGGGCGCGGACGTGATCGCGGTGATCCGCTCCACCGGGCAGTCGCTGCTGGACTACGTGCCGGAGGGCGCGACCCGGGAGGGGTTCGCCGGTACGTACGCGACCCAGGAGAACTTCCGCCTGATGCGGGCGGCGTTGGACGAGTCGTCGAAGGAGTTGGGCCGCTACGTGCGGTTGACCAACTACGCCTCCGGGCTGTGCATGCCGGAGATGGCGGCCCTCGCCGGGTTGGAACGACTCGACATGATGTTGAACGACTCGATGTACGGGATCCTGTTCCGCGACATCAACCCGATCCGCACCTTCGTCGACCAGCGGTTCTCCCGGCAGGTCCACGCCCGCGCCGGGATCATCATCAACACCGGTGAGGACAACTACCTGACCACCGCCGACGCGGTCGACGAGGCACACACGGTGACGGTGTCGCAGCTGCTCAACGAGTTCTTCGCCCACGAGGCGGGCTTGGCGGACTGGCAGTTGGGGCTGGGGCACGCGTTCGAGATCAACCCGGAGGTGCCGGAGTCGTTCCGGTTGGAGTTGGCGCACGCGCTGCTGGCCCGGGAGCTGTTCCCGGACGCGCCGTTGAAGTGGATGCCGCCGACGAAGCACATGACCGGCGACGTGTTCCGGGGCAACCTGCTCGACGGGTTCTTCAACCTGGCGGGCGCGATGACCGGGCAGGGCATCCTGCTGGTGGGGATGATGACCGAGGCGGTGGTGACGCCGTGGTTGTCCGACCGGGACATCGCCCTGCAGAACGTGCGGTACGTGCTGGGCGCGGCCGGTGGGTTGCACGAGGACTTCGTGCCGGCGCCGGGCGGGTTCATCCGGCGGCGCGCCAACCAGGTTCTCGGTGAGGCGCTGGACCTGCTGGAGCGCATCGGGGAGCAGACGCTGCTCACCGCGATCGCCGAGGGGACCTTCGGGATCATGAAGAGGCCGGCGGACCGTGGCAAGGGCCTCGCCGGGGTCGCCGCGCACGAGGCGGACTACTGCAACCCGGCCACCGAGATCCTGGAAGGGGATGCGGCATGAGCGCCACCGACGCCGCGAAGAAGATCGTGCGGCCGTACGGGGACACCACCGGCGACGGGATGGTGCAGGTGTCGTTCACCCTGCCGGTGTCGCATGACAAGCGGGCCGAGGGCGCGGCGGTGCAGTTGGCCAACCGGATGGGTATCGACCCGGCGATGGTGGTGCACGCCAAGCCGATGGGTGACGGGTTCACGTTCTTCGTCGTCTACGGGCGGGTGAACCACCTGGTTGACCTGAACGCGGTGCAGGTGGTGGAACGGGACTTCGCGCTGCTGTCGGCCAAGGACGTCAACACGGTGATCAAGCAGCGGCTGCGGCGCAAGCTGTCCGTGGTCGGGGCGTGCATCGGCACCGACGCGCACACCGTGGGCATCGACGCGATCCTCAACGTGAAGGGCATCGCGGGGGAGAAGGGCCTGGAGTACTACCGGGAGCTGAAGGTCACCAACCTGGGTGCGCAGGTCAGCGTGCCGGAGTTGGTGGAGGCCGCCCGGGTGGAGAAGGCCGATGCGGTGCTCGTGTCGCAGGTGGTCACCCAACGCGACGCGCACCTGCACAACACCCGGGAGATGTCGGCGGCGTTCCGGGAGGCGATGCCGGCCGGGCGGCGGCCGCTGCTGATCGTCGGCGGTCCCCGGTTCGACGAGACGATGACCGACGAGTTGGGCGTGGACCGGATCTTCGGTCGGGGCACCACGCCCGGCGAGGTGGCCAGCTATCTGGTGCACGCCCTGATCACGCAGCGGAAGGCGATGGTATGACCGACTCCAGGCTCGGGTTGACGGTGACGCACCGGCGGTACGTGCCGTACTCGCACGCCCACTACGCCGGCAACCTCGTCGACGGGGCGTACGCGTTGGCGTTGTTCGGGGACGTGGCGACCGAGGTGTGCATCCGCACCGACGGCGACGAGGGCCTGTTCGCCGGCTACTCCGATGTGCGGTTCACGGCGCCCATCCGCGCCGGTGACGTGGTGGAGGTGACCGCGCAGGTGTCCCGGGTGGGCACCCGCAGCCGCACCCTGGAGCTGAGCTGCGCGGTGGTGTGCCGGGGCCGCCCGGACCGCTCCGAGTCCGCCGCCGAGGTCCTGGACCCGCCGGTCGTGGCGGTCACCGCGACCGGCACCGTGGTCGTTCCCGCCGCGTCGTGACCCTGGCGGTCTGCGCGGACGTCGGCTCCACGTACACCAAGGCGGCCGTGGTGGACCTGGCCGCCGGTGTGCTGGTGGGCGCGGCGGCGGCGCCGACCACGGTGGGCACCGACGTGCTGCACGGCCTGGACGCCGCGGTCGCGGCCGCCACCGCCGGGCTGGGCGGGCGGGACCTGCCCTGGTACGTCTGCTCGTCGGCCGGCGGTGGGCTGCGGCTGGCCGTGATCGGCTACGAGCCGCTGGTCACCGCGCAGGCGGGCCGGCGGGTCGGGTTGTCCGCTGGCGCGCACGTGGTGCACGTGGCGGCCGGCCGCCTCGGTGCGGCGGACCTGGCGGCGCTGCGGGCGGCCCGGCCGGATGTGGTGCTGCTCGTGGGTGGCACCGACGGCGGTGACGCCGAGACGATCACCCACAACGCGACCCGGCTGGCCCGGGCCCGCTGGCGGGTGCCGGTGGTGCTCGCCGGCAACGGCGAGGTACGCGCCGAGCTGACCACGCTGCTGGAGTCCGCCGGTGTGCCGGTGACGGCTGCGGACAACGTGCTGCCCCGCATCGGGGTGCTCGCCCCGGCGCCGGCGCGCGCGGCGATCCGCGCGGTGTTCCTGCGGCACGTCATCGGCGGCAAGCGGTTGTCGCGGGGCACCCGGTTCGCCCGGCTGGTGCGCGCGGCCACCCCGGACGCGGTGCTCACCGGCGTGGAGGTGCTCGCCGACACCATCGGCGGGGACCTGGCCGTGGTCGACGTGGGTGGGGCCACCACCGACGTGTACTCGGTGCTCACCCCGGACGAGCGGGCCACCGGGCCGGGCCGGGAGGTCGCCGGCAGCCTGTGGCGGGCCCGGACCGTGGAGGGGGACCTGGGCATGCGGTGGAGCGCCCCTGGGGTGGTCCGCGCCGCGGCGGAGGAACGGCTGCTCGCCCCCGGTGAGCACGACGCTCTGACGGCGGCCGCGGTACGTCGTGCCGCCGACCCGGCGTTCCTGGCCGCCGACGAGCCCGAGCGGGCCGTGGACCGGCGCATCGCCACCCTCGCGGCGACGGTGGCGCTGCGCCGGCACGCCCGGGGTGCCGCCACCGGGGAACGGGCCGGACGGGACCTGCGCGACGTGCGGCTGATGGTGGGTTCCGGTGGGGTGCTGCGGCACGCCCCGGCGGGCACGGCGGGGCAGGTCCTGGCGAGCGTCCTCGGCGACCACGCCGGGGGGTGGGCGCTGCCGCGCGCCGCGCGTGCGGTGGTGGACGTCGACTATGTGCTGGCCGCCGGTGGGCTGCTCGCCGAGGAGCACCGGGCGGCGGCGGGAGCGCTGCTGCGCCACCATCTGGCCACGCATTGAGACTCGCCGACCCGACACGCCGTGTCGCAACACACGACAGGCCGGGGGCGGGTTGACAGGGGGCGGGGTGCAACACGTACCGTCTTTGAGTCCTACCACGGGAAGCGGCTGTTGTTCGCTTCGTCCCTTCGTCCGCTGGCCGAGCGACATTTTTCAGCGTCATCGTCGCGGCGGCCAGGTCCAGCGGGCGGGGGTCGGCGGGGCGGCGCGAACCGGTCGCGGTTACCGGTGTACGGGCAGGGTGAGGTGCACGGCCAGTAGACAACGGCCCGGCGGGGGCAGCCAGTCCGCGTCCGGTCGGTCCGAAGGTCGGCGTGCCTCGTTCTCGCCGCACCGGCCGGGGAGGGCCTGGGAGCATCGGGGCGCGGCGCGAGCCGCGCCCCGATTTCATGTCCGCCGGGTGGTTCGTCCCCGGCGGCCCGATGCGGTCGACGCGCCCGCCGGCCAGGTAGCCTTCGCCCCGTGATCGAGGTGAAGCTGCGGTGACGACACTGGACCGGGATGAGGCCCACGCCCCGGCGGTGCCGGCTGCGCCGGTCGTCGCCGGCCGGCCACTGCCGCTGAAGGTCGCCGCGCCGATGGCGCTGGCCGCCGGTCTGGCCCTGCTGGTGGCGTTCCCGCCGTACGGGGTGTGGCCGCTCGCGCCGGTCGGGGTGGCGTTGCTGGCCGCCGCGGCGCACCGGCGACGGTTGCGCGCTGGCGCCGGCCTGGGTTTCCTCACCGGGCTGGCGCTCTTCGGGCCGCTGCTGGCCTGGACGAACCTGCACACCGGTTACCTGCCGTGGCTGCTGCTGTCGCTGTTGCAGGCCGGCTATCTGGCGCTGCTCGGCATGGCCACGGCCTGGGTGTCGCCGCTGGCCGACCGCACCCGGTGGGCGTGGCCGGCGCTGACCGGGCTGCTCTGGGTGGGGCAGGAGGCGCTGCGCGACCGCACCCCGTTCGGTGGGTTCCCGTGGGGGCGGCTCGCGTTCAGCCAGGACTCGTCCCCGCTGCTGCGCCTGGCCGCGTTGGGTGGCGCGCCGCTGGTCACCTTCGCGGTGGCCCTCGTCGGCGGGCTGCTGGTCACCGCCGCCTGGCGTGGTTGGACCGCCGTCCGGGCAGCACCGGGGGACGCCGCTCCGGCGCGCCGGTGGCTGCCGGTGGCCGTACCGGCCGCCGCCGCGGTGGCGCTGAGCGCGGCGGGCCTGCTGGTGCCGGTCGCCGCCGTGGGCGACGGCGCCCCGGTCACCGTGGCGATCGTGCAGGGCAACGTGCCGCGCCTCGGGCTGGACTTCAACGCCCAGCGGCAGGCGGTGCTGAACAACCACGTCGACGCCACCGTGGAGTTGGCCGCGCGGGTCGCCTCCGGTGAGCAGCGCCAACCCGATCTGGTGGTGTGGCCGGAGAACTCCAGTGACATCGACCCGCTGCGCAACCCCGCCGCCGGGGACCGGATCTCCCAGGCCGCCGACGCCATCCGCGCGCCGATCCTGGTCGGCGCGGTGCTGCTCGGCCCCGGCCCCGGCGAGGTCCGCAACGCCGGTGTCCTGTGGCAGCCGGGCACCGGCCCGGACCTGACCCAGGTGTACGCCAAGCGGCACCCCGTGCCGTTCGCCGAGTACGTGCCGCTGCGCAACGTGGCCCGCATGGTCAGCGACAAGGTCGACCTGATCCGGTCGGACTTCGTGGCCGGCAGCACCCCGGGCGTGGTACGCGCCGGCTCGACGGTCCTCGGCGACGTCATCTGCTTCGAGGTCGCCTACGACGAAGTGGTCCGCGACACCGTCACCGGCGGCGCGCAACTGCTCGTGGTGCAGACCAACAACGCGACGTTCAACGTGGCCGAGGCCCGCCAGCAGTTGGCCATGGTGCGGCTGCGGGCGGTGGAGCACGGCCGGCCGGCGTTGATGGCCTCCACGGTCGGAGTGTCCGGGTTCGTGGCCCCCGACGGGCGGGTAAGCGACGCCACCGGGTTCAACACCCGGGAGGTCGTGGTGCGGCAGCTACGGCTCGACGGCGGAACCACCCTCGCCACCCGGCTCGGCTGGTGGCCGGAGGTGGCGCTCGCCGGGCTGGCCGCGGCCGCCCTGGTCGGCGCGGCGGTGCTGCGTCGGCGGCAGCGGGTCATGCCCGGATAGCAGCAGCCGGTACGCCGGCGGGAGCGGAGGAACCGTGATCCAGGCGACCGATACGGTCCGGCGTTCGGATGAGGTGCCCGGCGTGGGCCGGGTGCTGGTGGTGATCCCCACCTACAACGAGGCCGACAACGTCGCCGCGATCGTGGGCCGGGTCCGCCGGGCCGCCCCGGCGGTGCAGATCCTGATCGCCGACGACAACAGCCCCGACGGCACCGGCGCGATCGCCGACGCCCTGGCCGACGCCGACCCGCAGGTGCGGGTGCTGCACCGGGAGGGCAAGCAGGGCCTCGGGGCGGCGTACCTGGCCGGGTTCGGCTGGGCCCGCGAGCGCGGCTACCACGCCGTGGTGGAGATGGACGCCGACGGCTCGCACGCCCCGGAGGACCTGCCGGCGCTGCTGGAGGCCGCCCGCGACGCCGACGTGGTCATCGGGTCGCGGTGGACCAGCGGCGCGCAGGTGGTGAACTGGCCGCTGCGGCGGCTGCTGCTGTCGCGCTGCGGCAACCTGTACGCGCGCCTCGCGCTGGGCATGCCGGTGTCCGACGCCACCGGCGGCTACCGGGTGTACCGGCTCAGCGCGTTGGACGCCATCGACCTGGCGTCGGTCTGCTCCCAGGGCTACTCGTTCCAGGTGGAGTTGTCCCGGCTGGCGCACCAGGCCGGAGTACGGATCGTGGAGGTGCCGATCACCTTCGCCGAACGGGAACGCGGGGACAGCAAGATGAGCCCGCGGATCGTGGCGGAGGCGCTGTGGCGGATCACCACCTGGGGGGTGCAGGACCGGCGGCAGGCGGTGCGTCGGGGCCTGCACGGCACCCCCACCGGTCAGGTGCGGTGGCCGTGAGCGCGGCCGTGTCATGCTGGAAGGGCGGTACTTGTCCGTGTGCCGCGGGATGGCGATGAGGTGAGATGCGCCGAGGACTGAGGTTCGTACCGTTGGCCCTGTTGCTGGCGGTGGTGCTGGAGCTTGCGGTGTTCGTCCTGGTGGGGCGGGCGTTGGGGTTCGGCGTGGCGGTGCTGCTGGTGTTCGGGGCCTCGCTGCTCGGGCTGGTGCTGCTGCGCCGCGAGGGCATGCGCGCCTGGCGTGGATTCCGCTCCGCGACGCAGGCGGGACAGCCACCGGGCCGGCAGGTGACCGACGGGCTGGTCGGGTTGGCCGGCGCGCTGCTGTTGGCGGTGCCCGGTCTGGTCAGCGGCGTGGTCGGCCTGCTGCTGCTGGTGCCGCCGCTGCGGCGGTTGGCCCGCGCCGGGATGCAACGCACCACCGAGCGGCGGGTGTCGTCGATGGTCGCCGGTGACCTGTTCGGCCCGCGTACGGTGCGGGTGCGCCAGGGTGCGCCGCGACCGACGCCCCGTCCGGAACCGGAGCAGCCGGTGGTGGTCGACGGCGGCCGGGCCATCGAGGGCGAGATCGTCGAGCCTGGCCGTAACTGACCGGTAGAGACACGACGGCGCCCCCGGGGGGAAACCCCGGGGGCGCCGTGTCGTGCGGTGCGGCTCAGGCGCGGCCGCGGCGGGTACGGACCTCCTGCAGCCGCTCAGCGAGGATGTCCTCGAGCTCGGCGATGGAGCGCCGCTCCAGCAGCATGTCCCAGTGGGTACGCGGCGGCTTGGCCTTCTTCTGCTCCGGCTCGTTGCCGTCGACGAGTCGAGCGACGCTGCCGTCGAACTTGCATTCCCAGGTCGTCGGGACCTCGGCGTCGACGGCGAACGGCACCTCGAACTGGTGGCCCTTGGCACAGAGGTACTCGCGGGTCTGACGCGGCGCGAGCTCCGTGTTGCGGTCGGATTCATAGCTGACCGCGCCCAGGCGGCTTCCGCGCAGCATACGCTCGCCCATGATCGACTTCCCCTCGTTCGTGGTGCTGGTCTTCTGGGTGTAACGGTGCGTTCCCGCCCAGCCATTCCCGCCCGGGGGCGTGAGGCGTCCACGGGTGGGCCGGGACCAAGGGTAGCCGGCCAGGACGACCACCCCACCAGGTGATCCCCGGCCGGTTCGCAACGGTGGAGTGTTTCGGCTGCCACCGGGGATGTTAACCGCCCGAGTGCAGCGGAGGTTGCGATGGCCCATGACGTGCCGGTCGAGCGCGGTGCCCCGACCGAGCGGACGTTCTTCGGTCATCCCCGCGCACTGGCCACCCTTTTCCTCACCGAGATGTGGGAGCGGTTCAGCTTCTACGGCATGCGGGCGATCCTGGTGTTGTACCTCACGGCCGAGACCACCGACGACGGGCTGGGGCTGGGCGATTCCAGCGCCACCGCGGTCTACGGCACGTACAACGCGATGGTGTACCTGATGGCGCTGCCCGGCGGGTGGGTCGCCGACCGGCTGATCGGCGCCCGGCGCAGCGTGCTGTGGGGTGGGGTGGTGATCGCCGCCGGGCACTACGTGATGGCGGTGCCCACGCGGTGGAGCGTCTTCGCCGGGATGGTCCTCATCGTCCTCGGTACCGGCCTGCTGAAACCGAACATCTCCACCATGGTCGGCGCCCTGTACGACCGGGACTCCCCGCGCCGCGACGCCGGCTTCTCGATCTTCTACATGGGCATCAACCTGGGCGCGTTCATCGCCCCGCTGATCACTGGCCTGCTCGGCGAGAAGATCAACTGGCATCTGGGGTTCGCCGTGGCCGCGGTCGGGATGACCTTCGGTGTGATCCAGTACGTGCTGGGCCGGCGCAACCTGGGCGACGCCGGGGACCGGCCGGCCGACCCGCTGCTGGGCGCGGACCGCCGCCGGGCGCTGACCCGCGTCGGCGTGGCGGTCGCGGCGCTCGTCGTACTCGTCGCCGCGCTCGCGCTGGCCGGACTGTTCACCATCGACTCGGTGGTGAACCTGCTCACCGCGGTCACCGTGCTGGTTACCATCGGCTACTTCGCCCGGATCATGACCGACCGGGAGCTCAGCACGACCGAGCGCAGCCGGATGAAGGCGTACCTGTGGCTGTTCGTGTTCGCCGCCGCGTTCTGGCTGATCTACGACCAGGCCGGGTCGGTGCTGAACATCTTCGCCGCCGAGCGCACCGACCGGAACGTGGCCGGCTTCACCTTCCCCGCGTCCTGGCTCCAGTCGGTCAATCCGATCCTGGTCATCATCGGCGCGCCGCTGTTCGCGCTGCTGTGGCTGCGGGTGGGCCACCGGGTGTCCACGCCGGTGAAGTTCGCCGTCGGTCTGGTGCTCAACGGCCTGTCGTTCGTGCTGATGGCCGCCGCCGCGCAGGCCGCCGTCGGCGGTGGCCAGGTGTCCCCGTGGTGGCTGGTGGCGGTCTTCGCCCTCCAGGTCGCCGGTGAGCTGTCGCTGAGCCCGGTCGGCCTGTCCGCCACCACCAAGCTGGCGCCGGTGAAGTACGCCAGCCAGATGCTGGGGCTGTGGTTCCTCGCCACCGCCGTCGGCGACGCGATCGGCGGGCAGGTGGCCCGGCTCGCCGACACCTGGTCCGAGCCGACCTACTTCCTCACCTTCGGCCTGGCGTCGGTGGCGTTCGGGCTGGGCGCGGTGATGTTCGCCCGGCACATCCGCGCGCTGATGGCCGGCATCCACTGACCGGGCCTGAGCGCCGGGCCGGGTCAGCGGGTGGCGTCGTCGGCAGTGGCGGCACCGAGCCGGGCCAGCGCCAGGGCCAGGTCGCTGACCTGGTCGCCGAGCTGCGCCACCCGCCGCTGGGCCAGGTCCCGGTCGGTCTCGGCGGCCTCCAGCCGTACCGTCAGGGCGGTGAGCCGGCCCTCGGCGGTGGCCGCGGCCTGCCGGGCGGCGCCCACCTCGGCGGCGAGCGCGTCGCGCTGCGCGGCCGTGGCGGCCAGTTCCGCGCGTAGCTGCGCGGCCAGCTCGGCCGCCTCCTGCCGGGCGTCGTCGGCCTCGCGGGCGGCGACCTGCGCGCGGTCGCGGGCCCGGTCGGCCTGCTCCCGGGCGCGGGCGGCGTCGGCGGCCTCGGTGCGGGTCCGCGCGGCGTCGGCGCGGGCCTGCTCGATCTGGCGCCGGACGTCCTGCACCTCGGCCTGCCACCGCTGCGCCCGCTCGGTGGCCTCGGCGGCGGCCCGGGTGGCCCGCTCGGCGTCGGCGCGCACCGCGTCGCGCTCGACGGTCAGGTCGGCCACCCGCTGCCGCTCGGTGTCATGGTGCGCGCGCAGGTCGCGCAGGTCGTGTCGCGCCTGGTCGCGGTCCCGCTCGGCCTGGCTCCGCAGCGCTTCGGCCGCACTGGCGTCGTGGCGTGCCTGGTCGCGGGCGGCCTCGGCCCGCTGGGTCCGTTCGTCGGCCGCGCCGGCCTGCTGTACGGCCCGTTCGGCGCGCTGCCGGGCGTCCTCGGCGTCGGCCAGCGCACCACGGGCCTGCTCACGGGCCCGGGCCGCGTCCGCCGCCGCGTCCTCGGCGTCGCCGCGGGCCTCATCGCGTTCGGCCTGCGCGGCGGCGACCTCGGTGGCCGCCTCGGCGCGGGCCTGGGCCAACTGCCGCTGCACACCCACCGGGGACAGCTCGGCGTGCAGGGACTCGGTCAACGTCTCGACGATCTGGTCGAGCCGGTCCACCGCCTCCCAGGTGCGGGCCACCTGCCCGGGCAGGCCGGGGGCGTTGCGGTGGCGCATCCGGCTGTTGCGGGAGGCGCGCTGGCAGGCGCCGTCGTTGTCCCGGCAGTAGCGGAACGGTCGACCCGCGCCGACACGCTGCGGCACGGGCTGTCCACAGTGGGCACACGGGCGGGTTTCGGTGGGGGTGGGCTGGGCGTCCATCGAGGGCGAAGTCTAGTGCCGGGCGGCTGACGGCGTCGCCGCGCCGTCAGCCGGCCGTTCGGGCGGTCGCGTCCAGGGTGTAGCGGCGTTGCAGCAGCAGCGCCGCGAGCATCGCCACGGCGGGCAGCAGCCCGAACCCGTAACGGACCGCCGCGAGCGCCGCGTCCGGCTGGACCGGCGTCTGACCGGCCGTCGAGGCCACGAACCCGCCGACGGTCAGGCACAGGGCGTACGCGTACGGGCCGAGGGCCGCGCCGGTGGCCTCGGTGGCCGTCCACACCCCGGTGTAGGTGCCGGCGCCGGTCGTGTCGGCCGCGCGGATCACATCGGGCAGCATCGAGAACGGCAGCAGCTGCATGCCGGCGAACGCCACCCCGAGCACCGCCACCGCGCCGATCAGCAGGGGCAGGCCGGCCGGTCGGCCCACCGCCAGTACCAGCGAGCCGGCCGCGAACGCGCCCTGCGCGCCGAGCAGCGCCCGCTGCTTGCCGACCCGGCGGGCCAGCACCAGCCAGGCCGGGGTGACCAGCAGGGCCGGCGCCACGAACGCGGCCACCAGCACCGTGGTCAGGCCGGGGGCGCGCAGCTCGTACTCGGCGTAGTAGGGCACCGCGGCCAGTACCAGATGGGTGGTGGTGGACATGGCCAGGTAGGCGGCGACCAGCCAGCGGAACTGCCGGTCGCGCAGCGCGGTGCGCAACGCCCCCCACCCGCCGTGCCCTGCCGGACCGGTCGCCGCCGCGGAGCCGCGCAGCCGGGCGATGCCGGCGACGCCGACCAGCATGGCGGCCAGCATCCCCACCGCCAGGACCACACCCATCCGCTGGTAGCCGGTGCGGGTCGCGGCGTCGCCGCCGGTCAGCAGGGGGGCCAGCAGCCCGGAGACGAGGATGCCCAGGGTCAGCACCACCATCCGGAACGCCATCAGCCGGGTGCGTTCGTGGTAGCCGATCCGCAGGTCGGCCGGGGTGGCCAGGTAGGGGACCTGGTAGGCGGCGAAGAGCAGGTTGCCGGCGACGAAGAACACCGCCACCCACGCGGCGGCCGGTGCGCCCGTCAGCCCGCCGGGCACCGCGAAGATCGCGGCGAACGCGAGCGGCAGGACGCAGCCGAGCAGCAGCAGTCGCCGCCGGTCGCCCCGGCGGGTCTGCTCCACGTCGGCGCGATGCCCGACCCACGGGTGCAGCAGCACGTCGGCGACCTTCGGCAACAGCAGCGCCAGACCGGCCAGCCACGGCTCGACGGCCAGCACGTCGGTGAGGAAGTAGAGCAGCAGCAGGCCGGGCACGGTCACCCAGACACCCATGCCGATCGAGCCGGCGGCGAAGCCGGCCAACGGGCCGCGGGGCAGCGTCGCATCTGTGGCGGCAGCGGGCCGCCGGTCGAGCCCGGTCATCGCCGCATCCTCTCCAGGGCAGCAGCCCACCAATCCAACGGTTGATGGATTCTAGGGGCAGAATGGCGGCCATGACCATGCCCCAACGCCGTCCGGGTCGGCCCCGCCGGGACCAGAGCCGCCCGACCCGCGAGGTGGTGCTCACCGCGGCCACCGCGCTCTTCGCCGAGCGCGGCTTCGACGCCGTCGGGCTCCGGGAGGTCGCCGCCGCCGCCGGCGTGGACGTCGCCACGGTCGCCCACCACACCGGTACGAAGGCGGCGCTCTACGACGCCTGCTTCGCGCGGGTCTTCACCGCCGAGCGGGAGGTCCTGACGCAGGCCGCCGAACAGGCCCGATCGGCTCTCGACGCGGGGCCGGACGCGGCGCGGCGCGCCCTGCACGACCTGGTCGACGTCTTCGTCGACTTCCTGGAGGACCGTCCGGAGACCACCGCGCTGTGGCTGCGACGCTGGCTGGAACCGCAGCGGCACGCCGAGCTCGACCAGCGCTACGCCGAGCCGCTGTACCGGCTGGTGACGGAGCTGCTCACCGCCGCGGCGGCGGCCGGCGCGCTGGTCGAACCGACACCGCACATCACGGTGCGAAGCCTGGTCTGGGCCGCACACGGGCACGTGGTGGCGCTGGCCGCGGGTGCGCCGGGCGCCCGGGAGCGGCGCGAGTTCCGGGTGTTCGTGCACCGCTTCCTGGACGGGCTGTACGGACCGGCGGCCTCTTGACGGGCCGCCCGCTCACGACGATTATCCATCGGACGTTGGATTAAGTGGGGGCAGCGATGGGCGTACCACCCAGGGTGGCGGTGATCGGCGCCGGCGCGGCCGGGCTCGCCGCCGTCAAGGCACTGCGAGACGCCGACGTGCCGACGGTCTGCTTCGAGGCCACCGACCAGGTCGGCGGCCTCTGGGTGTACGGAGCGCCCGATTCGCCCGCGTACCGCACGCTGCACCTGAACACCAGCCGCGGCCGCACCCAGTTCGCCGACCACCCGATGCCCGCCGACTGGCCCGACTACCCCGACCACCGCCGGATCGCCGGCTACCTGGCCGGATACGCCGACCGCTTCGGGCTGGGCGACACCATCCGCCTGCGCCACACCGTCGAGCGGGTCACCCGGGATCCCTCGGGCACCTGGACCGTGCGGGCGAGCGGACCGGACGGGCCGGTCGAGGTCACCGTCGAGGCCGTGGCGGTCGCCAACGGCCACAACCGGGTGCCCCGGCTGCCCAGCCCGCCGTACCCCGGCGCCAGCACCGCCGAACAGCTGCACAGCCACGACTACCGGGGCCCGGAACAACTGGCCGGCAAGCGGGTCCTGGTCGTCGGGGGCGGCAACTCCGCGATGGACATCGCCGTGGACGCCTCGTACGCTGCCACCCGCACCCTGCTGTCGCTGCGCCGGGGCGTGTGGGTGGTGCCGAAGTACCTGCTGGGCCGCCCCTCCGACACGCTCAACGGGGCGCTGGCCCGCCGGCTGCCGTGGCGACTGCGCCAACGCATCAGCCAGACCATGCTCAGCACCACCGTCGGCAGTCCCGCCCGCTACGGGCTGCCCGCACCGACCCACGGCTTCCTCCAGGACCATCCGACGCTCTCCGACGGGCTGCTGTCCCGGCTGACCCACGGCGACATCGAGGCCCGCCCCGGCATCGCCGCCCTCGACGGCGACCGGGTCGAGTTCACCGACGGCCGCAGCGACCCGGTCGACCTGATCATCTGGTGCACCGGCTACCGGGTGGAGATCCCGTTTCTCGACCCGGCGCTGCTGAACGAGGGCGCGGACACCCTGTCGCTGTACCGGCACGTGTTCCACCCTGACGCCCCCGGCCTGACCTTCGTCGGGCTGATGCAGTCCACCGGGTCCGCGTTCCCCCTGGTGGAGGCGCAGGCCAAGCTGGTCGCCGCGCAGCTCGCCGGCCGGTACGCGCTACCGGAGGCCGACCGGCAGCGGGCCGTCTGCCGCGCCGAACTCCGGGCGGCGACCGCCCGCTGGGGTCAGCGCCGACCGGCGATGCGGGTGGACTTCGACGTCTACCTGGCCGAGCTGACCCGGGAGCTGACCGCCGGCGCCCGCCGCGCGCGCCCGACCGCACCGCGCGGTGGCGGTCCCGACGCCACCGCGCGGGTCGGAGCCGGACGGTGACCGGGCTGACCGGCCGCCGGGTGCTGGTGACCGGGGCGAGCGGCACGTTCGGCCGTCACCTCGGCGCCGCGCTGAACGCCGCCGGCGCCCGGGTGGTCGGGCTGGACCTGCACGCGCGACCCGACGACGACCTGCCCGTGCTCGGCTGCGACCTGACCGACCCAGCCGCCGTGCCGCCGGCGGTGCGGGCCGCCGTTGACCGG
The DNA here is from genome assembly GCF_040608515.1 of Micromonospora sp. NPDC005173. Taxonomy (NCBI): domain Bacteria; kingdom Bacillati; phylum Actinomycetota; class Actinomycetes; order Micromonosporales; family Micromonosporaceae; genus Micromonospora; species Micromonospora sp. NPDC005173. The sequence continues at coordinate 167,067 of NZ_JBEXIK010000007.1, read as the reverse complement.
CTCGGCGGGCTGGACCTGCTGGTCAACAACGCCGGGGTCGGTGGCCCCGCCCCGGCCGAGCTGCCGCCCGATGAGATGGTCCGCCGGCAGCTCGAGGTCAACCTGCTGGCCGCCTGGCGGACCACCGCCGCGGCGCTGCCCGCACTGCTCGCCGCACGGGGACGGGTGATCTTCGTGTCCAGTCGGATGGCGGTGCTGCCGCTGCCGCTCGCTGCCGCGTACGGGGTGAGCAAGCGGGCGCTGGTCGCGTACGCCGACGCGCTGCGCCACGAGGTGGGCACCCACGTCGGGGTGAGCGTCGTCTACCCGAGCATGGTGGCCTCACCGATCCACGACAGCACCGCCGAGGCCGGCCTGTCCCTGCAGGGGGTGTCCCGGCCGGAGCCCGTCGAGGGGGTGGTCGCGGCGATCCTGCGCGCCGCCACCGCCCGGCGGGCACCCCGGGACGTGGCGACCACCGCGCGCGGCCGGCTGGAGATGGCTGTCGGCCGGCACGCGCCCGCGCTGGCCGACCGGCTGGTACGTCGTACCCTCGCCGCCCGGCTCGCCGCCGGCGACCTGGACGCCGCGCCGCTGGCCGCCGGTATGCTGCGCCGGCACCGCGACCTGGGCAACTGACCGTACTGCCGGCTCAGGGGGTGGCGACGGCGGCGCGGGAGCGGTCGGTGGCGATCCGGACGGCCAGCGCGGCCAACGCCGTGCCGGTCACCCAGCGCTGCACCCGCAGCCACAGCGGCCGGCGGGCGAAGAACCCGGCGAGGGAGCCGGCGCTGAGCACGATCAGCGCGTTCAAGGTCAGCGCGACGGTGATCTGGGTCAGGCCGAGCAGCAGGCTCTGCGCCGCCAGGTGTCCCCGCGCCGGGTCGATGAACTGCGGCAGCAGCGAGACGTAGAGGATGGCGATCTTCGGGTTCAGCAGGTTGGTGACCAGGCCCATGGTGAACAGCCGTCGCGGCTGGTCCGGGGGCAGCGGCGCGGGCGTGAACGGGGACTGCCCACCCGGGCGCAGCGTCCGCCAGGCCAGCCAGAGCAGATAGCCGGCCCCGGCCAGCTTCACCGCCGCGTACAGCGTCGGCACCAGGACGAAGACGGTGGCCAGCCCGGCGACCGCCGCCGCCAGGTAGACGCCGAACCCGGCGGCCACCCCGAGCAGCGAGATCAGCCCGGCCCGGCGGCCCTGCGCCACCGAGCGGGAGATCAGGTAGACCATGTTCGGGCCGGGTGTGAGCACCAGCCCCAAGGCCACCAACGCGATGCCCAGCAGTGCAGCCGTACCCACCATGACGCCCCCCGTTCACCGATACCCGCACCGACCGTAGGCCGGGCGGGCACCCCGGCCCAGGGCCACCTGCCAGACCGTGGCCTGCCGTTCGAACCGGTCTTTCGGTCCGAAACCACCCCCGACGGAGACCGACGGGAATGGTCACGGGCCCGACCGCGCTGTCCGTTGCGGGGCGCGCCACCGTCCGGAGGCGGCGCGTTACGGTGGCCAGGGAGGTGCCGCAGGGTGACTGAAGCGTGGGACGCGGCCGTGGAGGCGCAGATCCGGGGAGCCGTGCAACGCGGCGAGTTCGATGATCTGCCCGGCATGGGCAAGCCCATCCCCGGCCGAGGGATGCCGTACGACGAGTCGTGGTGGATCAAGAGCTTCCTGGAGCGCGAGAAGCTGCCCAGCGACCTGCTGCTGCCCACCCCGCTGCAACTACGCCGGCGCATCGAACAGGTGCCCGACGAGGTCCGCGACCTGCCCACCGAGCAGTCCGTCCGGGACTTCGTGGGGAACCTGAACGCACAGATCGTGGCCTGGCTGCGCAACCCGGACGGCCCCCGGGTCGTGGTGCGGCCGGTGAACGCCGACGAGGTGGTCCGCCGCTGGCGCGCCGAGCACACCCCGCCCGCCACCAGGGCACCCGCCGCCACGCCGGCGCCCGCCGTTGCACCGGCCCGCCGGTCCCGGTGGGCGTGGCTGCCGTGGCGCCGCCGGGCGACCTGAACCGCCAGCGGCGGGTCAGCCTGACCAGCACCGTCACGGCAGACTGTGCGGATGCGAATCGAGCTGCCCGCGATGGTTACCACTTCTGCGCCGGGCCTCGTCCTACGCCCCTGGCGTGACGACGACCTGGACGCCCTGCTGGAGGCGTACCGGGATCCGGTGCTGCAACGGTGGACCCAGAACCCGGTGACCACCGTCGACGAGGGGCGGCAGTGGCTGGAGCAGGCGCAGCAGGACTGGGACGACGGCCGGCGGTTCACCTTCGCCGCGCTGGAGGACACCGAGGACGGTCCACGGCTGGTGGCGTGCGTGGTGCTCAAGCGGGTCGCGCCCGGACGCCCGGTGGCCGAGGTGGGCTACTGGACGGCGGCGTGGGCGCGCGGTAGGGGCGTCGCCCCGCGCGCGGTCACCGCACTCAGCCGGTGGGCGTTCGACCGGTTCACCGGGTTGGAGCGCCTCGACCTGCTGCACCAGGTGGACAACCCGGCCTCCTGCCGGGTGGCGGAGAAGAGCGGCTACCTCTTCCAGGAGGTGCTGCCGGCGTACCCGCCGTTCCCGCGCGACGGTCACCGGCACTCGTTGGCCGCCCCCTCAGTGAGCTGAGGCTCGTTCAGTCCAGCGCGGCGCGCCAACTCCACGAGGTGCGCCGCGCCCGGCCGGGCAGTTCCCCGCGCCCGGTCATCCACAGCAGCACCTCGGGTGCGGCGCCGTCCGGGGCGTCCGGGAACAGTCGCCGCAGCACCAGCGTGCTCAGCCGTTGCGGCGGCAGCCACGGCACGCCGAGGCCGAGGGTGATGTCGTGCGTGTGCAGCAGGGTCTCCGCCACTCCCATGGCGGCGAAGCCGGCCGGGTCGCACGGGCCGAAGTGCCAGGCCCGGGTCTCCGGCGAGGCGGCGTCGACCGCGGCGGCGAGCAGGCCGGCGCAGGCCTGGACAACCGTCAGCACCTGCGCCGGGCTCGCGTCGGGGGAGACCCGCAGGTCGTACGGCAGGTAGGCGTCGTCGGGTCGGCCGGTGACCTGGCCGGCGTACCCGAGCAGGTCGTGTGCCACGTGGGCGGCGGTGGTCCAGCAGGTCCAGCGCAGCGTGCCGGCCGGCACCGACCAGTCCCGGTCCCGGTGCGGGTCCAGGACCCGGGTCATCTCCTCGGCCGCGTCGCGTACGTCGGCGCCGTCCATGGCTGGCATCCGTCGAGCCTCGCAGCGCCCGCCGGTCACTGCAACGCGATTCGACGCGCGGTTGCAGGGCAGCCCGTTCGCCCGGGGCCGGCCACATTCCGACCCCGGGCGAACGGCTCAGCTGCGCGCGGGTGACCACCCGTTGGCGACGAGCCGGGAGGCGTCGCCGCCTTCGCCCTGGAAGAGCACGCCGTACCGGTCCGCCGCGACGACCCGGTCGACGTAGACGCCACGTCCCTGGCCGGAGCCGTCTGTGCTGCTGCTCCACCGCAGGTGGGTGGCCTGGTCGGGCAGCGCCACCGAGACCTGCCACCACACCCGGCCCCCGTAGCCGGTGACCGTGCCGTCGGCGGTCCACCGTCGGCCGGCGTCGCGTAGCTGCATGGTCGCCGGCGCCCAGGTCTGCCCGCCGTCGGTGGAGACCTCGAACCGCGCGCTGTCGTAGCGGGGCTCGGTGTCGTACCAGAGCAGGAAGCTCGCCGTCGCGCCCCGCGCGGGCCGGCGCAGCGGCGCCGTGAGCGTGCTCGTCGCGGAGTCGCGTGGGTCGGCCCGCCAGGCGCTGGCCGAGCGCGGCCGCACCGGCATCGCCTCGGCGAGGTCACGCGCGACGGCCCGGCGGGCCACGTTGTTGCTGCCCCAGCCCCGGTCCGGGTGAACCCGGTTGCTCAGCATGACGACGAACGAGTGGGAGAGCGGGTCGATGACGATCGACGTTCCGGTGAAGCCGGTATGCCCGAAGGCCACCGGCGAGGAGAGCCCCATCATGTACCAGTGCTTGTTCAGCTCGAAGCCGAGCCCGCGGTCGCTTTCCGGGTAGGCCGACTCCAGCGGCGCGTTGTAGTTGACCAGCATCGTGCGCACCGTTTCCGAGCGCAGGATCCGCCGACCGCGGTACTCGCCGCCGTTGAGCAGTGACTGGCAGAGGACGGCCAGGTCCGTTGCCGTGGAGAAGACCCCGGCGTGCCCGGCCACCCCGCCGAGCGACCAGGCGTTCTCGTCGTGCACCTCACCCCAGACCATGCCGCGCCCGGCGTACGGCTGGTACTCGGTCGCGGCGATCCGCGACCGCCGCTCCGGGCCCGGGTTGTAGCCGGTGTCGGTCATGCCCAGCGGCCCGGTCACGCCGTCGCGGACCAGCTCGGCCAGCGGCCGACCGGTCACCCGTTCCACCAGCACGCCCAACGCGATCAGCCCGAGGTCCGAGTAGACGTACTGGGAGCCGGGTGTCGCCCCGGCGGCCAGGGGCGTGGCGAGCGTGGCGGCGAACCGTTCGGCCGGCGTCGGGTACCTGCTCCACAGCGCCGTGAACGCGGGCAGACCCGACGTGTGGGTGAGCAGCATCCGGACGGTGACCGTCGCCTTGCCGCCAGCGGCGAACTCCGGGACGTACCGGGCGACCGGCGCGTCCAGCTCCACCAGCCCTCGCTCCACCTGTTGCATGGTGACGATCGTGGTGAAAAGCTTCGACACCGACGCCAGGTCGAAGATGGTGTCGGGACGGGTCGCGATCTGCTGGTCGGCAGGGAGTTCCACGCCGACCAGGCCGGGCGGTGGCCCGACGGAGGCGTACTTCACCGCGCTGCCCACGGCGGCGTGCTCCACGATCACGCCGTCCTTCGCGGCCAGGACCACCGCGCCCGCGTACATCGGGTATCCGGGATGGTCGGGCGTCGGCTGGAGGTACGCCGCCAGGTCGGCGGGCAGGCGATCCACCTGGTCGGGGAGCAGGCCGACCTGGCGGGCGCTGCCGCGCCGCAGCGTGTCGTGTCGGAAGTGGATGTCGGCGGGCGTGACGGTCGGCGGTCCCGACGGGGCCGGGGGTGACGCGGCAACCGCGGCGGCGTCCGGCAGCGTCGTGCCCAGGACCACCAGGGCCAGGCCGAGCGCGAGTGAGCGGAGCGGACGACGGGTCGACCTGGTCATGACCGCACTCCTCAGTAGAGCAGGTAGGGCCGGCGTTGCCGGTTGAAGGTGGTCAGCTCGTCGGCCCAGGCGCCGACGACGTCGTCCACGTCGGCTCCGGCGTCGATCTGGGTACGCAGTCGCGGCGAGCCGGTGAGCTTGTCGATCCAGTACGGGCGCACGGTGTCCCACGAGTCGCGTCGCCAGGCGAATGCCGGGTACTTGTGCGCCTCCACCAGCATCGCGACGCCGGTGCGGATGGGGTCGTACACGGCCCGGTCGACGACCTTGACCTCCACGCCTGCGCAGAGCTTGTTGAGCAGGTCCGGCTTCTGCCCGGCTGAGGTCGGCGAGAAGTACGCCTCGCGGAACTCGACTCCGGGCAGGTTCCGGGCGTTGAGCCGGTCACCCCAGTGGTGGTCGAAGTCGGTCGCCAGCCCGCCGATCAGCTCGAACGGGCGGCACGTGCCGCGCCCCTCGGTGATCGACGCGACGCCCTCGAACAGCCCGGTGCCCGGGTAGACCAGCGCGGTGTCCGGGGTGGGCATGTTCGGACTGGGCATCACCCAGGGCACGTCGGTGTCGGCGGCGAGGTCGTCGCGCTTCCAGTGCCGGCACCGCACCACGTGCAGGTCGACCGGTCGCCCCGCCTCGGTTGGCAGGAACGTGGCGTTGAAGAACCGGGCCAGCTCCCCGACGGTCATCCCGTGCTGCTGGATGATCTCCTTCAGACCCACACCCGAGGTGTACGGCGTGGTCATCATCGGCCCGTAGGCCCGCCCGCCGATCGGGTTGGGCCGGTCCAGCACGACGTAGCGTTTGCCGACCCGTGCCGCCGCGACCATCGAGGTGTACATCGTCCAGATGTAGGTGTAGAAGCGGACCCCGACGTCCTGGATGTCGAAGACCACCGTGTCCACCCCGGCCTCGGTGAACATGGCTTCCCACCGGGCCTGCGAGGCGCCGTACGCGTCGTACACCGTGATGCCGGTGCGGGCGTCGACGCCGTTGCCCTCGCTGCCGCCGGCCTGCGCGGAGCCGCGGAAGCCGTGCTCGGGGCCGAACGCCGCGACCAGCTGAACCCGACCCGAGCCGTGCATCAGGTCGACGAGGTGCCGGTACGCCGCGTCGACGCCGGTCGGGTTGGAGACGACGCCCACCCGCTGGCCGGCGAGGTCGGCGAACCCGGAGGACACCAACTCGTCGAGACCGGTGCGGACCCGACGGCCACGGGAGCTGGCCGCCGCCGGTGCCAGGGCACCGACGCCGAGCGCTCCCGCGCTCGCCCCCAGCGCGCCCGTACCGACCGCGCCGACAAGGAAATTCCTCCGCTGCATTGGGTTGCCTCCTACCAGCTCAGACCGTGGCCGTAGGGGTAGAGCACGGAGCCCGCCCCCTCGGCCGTGGGGATCGTGACGGGCAGCCGCCCGCTCGGGGACAGCTCGCCGTGCAGCGCGCGGACGAGTGCGTCCATCGCCGCCCGGGTGTACGAGTAGGTCGCCAGGTAGGTGGTCACGCCCGGCAGGTACGCGATGTCGTAGGGGTCTCGGACGGCCACGACGACCACCGGCTTGCCGGTGCCGAGCAGCGCCGCGACGAGGCGCTGCTGGGTGGCGCGCGGGTCGGTGACAGTGGTGTCCCATGCCTTGTTCACCAGCACGACGGTGAGGTCGTGCTCGGCGGCCTGCGCGGCCGTCGCGGCGATCGCCGCGTCGGAGGGCAGCGTCGCCGGTCGGGCGGTGGCTCGGGCGCCGCGGGCGGTGAACCCGTTGGCGACCGTCGCGACCGGGGCGAAGGCGGCGCTGTCCCAGCCGGTGACCAGCACCGAACGGTCGACGCGGGGCAGCGGCAGTACGCCGGCGTCGTTGCGGACGGCGGTGAGCGTCGGGTCGGTGACCCGGGCGACGGCGGCGAGGTGCTCCGGCGCGCCGACCGTGCGTACCGCCTTCTCGACGTCGACCAGCGGTGAGCGGGCCAGCCCCTGGCGGTACTTCATGCCGAGGATGCGCTGGACCGACTCGTCGATCCGTCGCTCGGTGAGCTCGCCGGCGGCGACGGCCCGCAGCACCGCGTCCCGGGCCAGCGCGAGGTCCGGCGGCATCAGGAGCTGGTCGGCGCCGGCCTTGAGCGCCAGTACGGGTACCCGCTCGTCGCCGTACTTCGCGCGCACGCCAGCCATGTTCAGCGCGTCGGTGACGATGACTCCCCGGAAGCCGAGTTCACCGCGCAGCACACCGGTGAGGATCGTCGGCGACAACGTCGCCGGGTCGCCGGAGGGGTCGAGCGCGGGGACCACGATGTGCGCGGTCATGATCGATTCGACGCCGGCCTTGATCGCCCGCCGGAACGGTGGCGCGTCGATCCGGTCCCACTCCGCGCGGCTGTGGTTGATCACCGGTAGGCCGGTGTGGCTGTCGGTGGCCGTGTCGCCGTGCCCGGGGAAGTGCTTCGCCACGGCGGTGACCCGCGCCCGGTCCTGGAAGCCGGTGACCTGGGCGGCGGTGAGGTCAGCCACCAGGGTGGGGTCGGCGCCGAAGGACCGGACGCCGATCACCGGGTTACCCGGGTTGACGTTGACGTCGGCGATCGGCGCGTACGGCTGGCGGATGCCGACCGCGCGCAGCTCACGCCCGGTGATCTCCGCTGCCGTCCGGGCGGCCTCGGGGGACCGCGCGGCACCGAGCGCCATCGACCCGGGGAACTGGGCGGCAGGGGAGGGCATCCGTACTACCGCGCCCTGCTCCTGGTCGGTGGAGATGAGCAGGGGCACGCGGCCCTTCGACCGGTCGCCGAGCGCGGCTTGCTGAAGTCCGTTGGAGAGGGTCGCGATTTGGCGAGGACTGTCCAGGTTGTGCGACCAGGAGAAGTAGCAGACGCCGCCGAGGTGGTACCGGCCGATGACCTCGGCCGGCGTTTCGACGCCGAACGCGGCCCGGTTCGCGGCGCGGTCGGCGGCCGTGGGTGCGGTGGCGTCTGAGCCGTAGACGTAGGTGGCGAAGAGCTGCCCGACCTTCTGCTCCAGGCTCATGTGCCGCAGCGTGGAGGTGACCCAGCCGTGCTCGGCCGACGGGGGGTGTGCCGGTGCGGCCGAGGCCTGGGCGGGCAGGAGGGCGAGCGCGGTCGCCAGTGTGGTCACCCAGGTAGCTGCGGGAGTGAGTCGAGTCTGCATAGACGGCGGCCTCTCAGTCCGGGTGGCTGAAACTTAGCTACGCGTCCGCCGCACGTCAAGAAGGTAAGTTGCAAAATCGGGCGGTCACCCGGCTCGCGGGCGCGGATACCGGCGAGGTTGGCGACGGCCCCGCCGGCATGGCCCGACGTTCGCAGCGGTTCGCGGTCGACTACTCGCGCACTGGCCCCAACGCCTCGGTGGCGTTGCGGATGCCGGCGCGGATCACCTCGCTGTACGGGTCGTCCGGCAGCCGCCCGACGAAGCGCTCGGCCAGGGCCAGGTGTTCTCGGGCCCGGGTGTTGTTGCCCAGGCGGCGGTGGTCGTCGGCGAGGTTGAGGTGCAGCGACGGCAGGAAGTTGTGGACCTGAAGCGAGTGGTGGTACTGCTGGGCCCGTTCGTCGGTGAGGTCGGAGACCGCGGCCAGGGCACGCTCGTCCCAGCCGAGTTCAGCTTCGGTGGTGTCCTGGAGGTCGGCCAGGTAGTGCGCGAGGGTGCAGCGGTGGAAGGCGTCGCCGGCTTCGCCGATCTGATCCCAGAGCGCGGTGAGCGCCTCCCTGGCCTGCGCGCGCTGGCCTGAGCGGCCCAGCTCCACCGCGGCGACGATGCTCGCCATCGTCTCGTCGGGTGCGGCGTGTTCGTTCTGGATGTCCATGCCGCGACCCTGGGGCCTCGACCTACCCGAGGGTCAAATCCCTGCTCGTGAACCCGGTGCCGTGGCGGCGCCAGGGCAGATTGCAGAGGATTTCGGCCCGGGCGACGGCTTCGGGATAATGCCGCCGTGCGCTACCTGATCCCTCACCCCGACGCAATGGCCGAGCTCGACGATCTCGACATCGCGCTGTACGACGGCACTCAGCCCATGGCCGAGAACCTGGACGACGTCGAGTTCTATGCGATCCCGTACGGGATTATCGATCCGCGCCTTTGCGAGCCGATCGCCCGGATGCCCCGGCTCACAGTGGTGCAGACCGTGACCGCCGGCTACGACCACATCCTGCCGTTCCTGCGGCCCGGCCTGATCCTGGCCAATGGCCGGGGCGTGCATGACGCGGCCACCGCTGAGCTGGCCGTGGCACTCACCCTGGCCGCCCGGCGCCGGCTGCCGGACTTCGTCCGGGCGGGGGGCGAGGGCCGCTGGGCCTCGGGCTGGTCGACCGGGCTGGCTGACGCCCGGGTGCTGATCGTCGGGTACGGCTCGATCGGCGCCGCGATCGAGCGCCGGCTGGTGGGGTTCGAGGTGGAGATCAGCCGGGTGGCCCGGAGCGCCCGCCCCGGCGTGAGGCCGATTTCCGAAATTGCGGAACTGTTGCCACACGCCGATGTTGTGATCCTGGCCACCCCGCTGACCCCGGAGACCGCAGGCCTGGTGAACAAGGATTTCCTCGCCAGGATGGCCGACGGTGCCTTGCTGGTGAACGTGGCGAGGGGCGGGGTGGTGGACTCTGAGGCGCTGCTCGCCGAGCTCAACGCGGGCCGGCTGCACGCTGCTCTGGACGTCACCGAACCCGAGCCGCTGCCCGCCGATCACCCACTGTGGTCCGCGCCGAACGTCCTGATCAGCCCGCACGTCGGCGGCCTGACCGCCGCGTTGGCACCCCGGGCCCGCCGGCTGCTGGTCGACCAGGTACGACGGTACGCGGCGGGCAAGCCGCTCGCGAACGTCGTTGTCGGGCCGTAACTTTCGGTCCCAGCGGCGGGCCAATTCCGGCGCTTCCGCCAGAGACGTCGGGCCTTGTCGAGAAGTTGCGGTGGCACCATCCGCTTGGTTCGCGACGAGCGCAAAACCCCCTGCACCGCGCACGGGGTGCGGCTTACCCTGCGCACCATGTTCCCTCCAGTGAAGATCATCTCCGGCGGGTTGGAGATTCGTGAGTTCGGGCCGCAGGATGCCGTAGCTGTGGCGGCATTCGTGGCGGCCGGGGATCGCACGGCACTGCCGCCAGGCTTCCCTGAGGCGGTCGCTGACGTGGACGGGTGGCTGGCGGACAAGGTGCATCAGCGGCGTTTGGGCGGCGAGGGCGTACACCTGGCGATAGTGGAGCGGACCACCGGCAGGATTGTCGGCAGTACCGGGTTGCGGGACACCGACTGGCAGGCTGGTCGCACCGAGATCGGTTACGGAATACACATCAGTCAGCGAGGTCGCGGCTATGCGACCGAGGCGGCCCGGGCGGTTGGACGGTGGGCGCTTACCGACGGCGGGATGCGGCGGGTTCAGTTGCACTCCCGCGTTGACAACGTGGCGTCCCTGCGGGTGGCCGAAAAGGCCGGGTACCAGCGGGAGAGCACACTGCGGATGCCCGAGCAGGAGGGGCGCGAGGCTTATGACCTGGCCAGTTTTTCGATGATCGCCGAGGCAACCGCCGACAACCACCCGAAGGCCGACTAGGGGAGCGCGGATCTGCCGACGCGCTGGCAAGCTGCTCAGCTCGCCAGCGCGTCGTGCGGCCTTACGCCCGCTGCCATGATGACGACGGGTGTTACTTCTCGTCCGTTCCGCTGATGGACTCCTGAAAGACGTCCGCGTGGGTGCGCGAGTCCTTGACCAGGTCGTCGCAGAAGGCGGCGACGTCGGTGCCGATGAGTTCCAGAACCCCCTTGCCGGCCGCGGCACCCTCCTCGAAGAAGTCGACGATTCCGGCGAGCAGGCGCCCATCAAAAAGGTCGACCGGGCCGACCTTGAACAGGTACCTCTGCATCTCCTTGTAGACGATCTGGTAGTCCGGCGGGAGCGCCTTGACCCGAGCCACGTGCGCCCGCCACTGCTTCTTGCCCTCGATGATGTCCTGGATGCCCACGTCAGCCTCCTAGCCGGCCCAATTTCCTTGCGACGTTCCTGTTCAACTGCTCGCGCCACCGGTCGCGATAGGTACGGGCACCCTCTCCGCCGGCCAACGCCGTACAAAAGCCGGGGATGTCGTCGCCGAGCACCTCGTGGATGCTCTGCCCGTCCGCCGATGCTTCTTCGAGCAGCCCCAGGGCGGCGTCGAGGATCGGCATCAGGTTGCGACCTGTGAAGCCCGTGTAGGGGAAGAGGTTGCCCCTGATCGTTCCCATGCCGCCTGGTAGTCGGCCGGCAATGCCTCTGCCCGGGCTTCGAACACCTTCCATTCCCTGGTGAGATCGCTGCCTGTGATGGTCTCCCAGAAGCTCATCTCCCGCCCTCCTTGAGCCTGTCGATGCGTGATGAGACGTACTGCCATTTCGCCCAGAACGTCGCGAGTTCCTTGCGCCCGGCGTCGTTGAGCGCATAGAACTTGCGCGGCGGGCCCACCTCGGATGGTCGTTTCGTCACCTGGACGAGTCCGTTCCTTTCCAGTCGCAGCAGGATGGTGTAGACCGTCCCCTCGACGACGTCGGCGAAGCCGAGTTCGTTCAGCCGACGCGTGATGGCGTACCCGTAGGTCTCCTCGCCGCCGATGATCTCGAGCACGCAGCCCTCGAGCGTGCCCTTCAGCATCTCTGTCAGGTCGTCCATCGCGGCTCCTCTTCGACCCTCCGGTACCTCGTACTACCGAGTACCACTATACGGTACCACCGAGTAGTGCGTCCAGGTGCTCCCGACCAGCCGCGCCTTCCTGTACGCGAAGTGCGGGCTCAATGCCGGCGCGCGCGAGGCAAGCTGCCACAGCCCGCCTGGCGAACGGCCCGGTGTCAGTGGCTTCGCCGATCAGAAAACCTCCGTCACGTCGTCAGTTCTGTTAGCCTCTCGCACCGGTGGAAGGATTGATGACCATGACCGACGCCAGACTGCTGGGCGCCGACGAGGCCGCGTTCATCGCGGCGGCCCGCTCAGACGACACGGCGCGGTTTGCACTCATTACGGAGCGCCACCGGCGTGAGCTGCAGGTGCACTGCTACCGGATGCTCGCGAACTACGAGGACGCCCAGGACATGACGCAGGAGACGTTCCTGCGAGCGTGGAACAAGCGGGCGTCGTTCAAGGGCCACGCGGCCCTGCGGACCTGGCTGTACCGGATCGCGACGAACGCCTGCCTCGACTTCCTAGAGAAGCGCAACGACCGCACACCCGTACCGTCCGAGCTGGCGGACGTCGGCTCCGAGGTGCTCTACCTGCAGCCGTACCCCGACCGGATGCTCCCCGAGGACCCGCAGGAATCGGTGGTGGCGCGGGAAACGATCGAGCTGGCGTTCATCGTCGCCGTCCAGCACCTGCCGCCGCGGCAGCGGGCGGTGTTCATCCTGCGCGACGTCCTCGGCTGGCCGGCGGCGAAGGCCGCCGACGCCCTCGAGCTGACCGTCGCATCGGTCACCAGCGCACTGCAGCGGGCTCGCGTGACGATGCGCGAGCAGCTGCCCGACCGCCGCCTCGACTGGCGGAGCCCTGCCACCCACGAGCTGTCGAATGACGAGCGCGCCGTGGTGAAGTCGTATATCGACGCCCATGAGCGCAACGACCTCGACGGGCTGATGGCCCTGCTGCGCGACGACCTGCGCTTCGTGATGCTGCCCGAGGCGGGCACCTCGGTCATCACGGCCAAGGACGCGGTGGACGGCTGGGTCTCCGGTGGGCTCTTCCAGCCCGGCTACGACGACTGGCGCTGTATCACCACGACGATCAACCGCATGCCCGCCGCCGTGCTGTACCGCCGCACCCCCGACGACCCAAAGTACCGGTTATTCAACATCGCGGTCCTGCACATCGTCGACGGGAAGATCGCCGAGCTCACCGGATTCGACGCCACCGACAAACCGTGGCTGGACCTGCCCCCGACACTGTGATCACACAAGTCCCCATCGTCGACGAGTCCAGCGCACGGGCCGGCGTCACCGAAGTCACTGCGGAATGAGCACCCCGACCAGCTGAACACCAACGCGACAACGCGAACACCACCGCCCCGCCGGCAACGCTGGCGGGGCGGCGTTATGCCCGAAGAACATCGTCACAATCAACGACGCCGTCGTCCTCATCTCCAGCAAGTCGGTCAACATCTGACTGGAACGCAAGGAAGGGCCCGGGGAAGGTTCCCTCATAGCCGAGGGTCACGGTCAGCACGTCAGGAAGGATTTCGACCCGGCCTCACGAGCCGAGCAGCTGGCCCGTGCTCATCGCCTCGTCTCGTATCGGGTCAGCACTACGCCGCCGGAAAAAGTCCGCGTCTCCACGAGGTTCAGGTTCACCCAGTTGTCCAGCGCGGTGAAGAACGGCGTGCCGCCGCCCACCAGGACCGGGTAGGTGACCAGGGCGTATTCGTCGATCAGCCCGGCCCGCATGGCCGCCCCAGCAAGCATCGCGCCGACGATGTCCATCGGGCCGCCGTCCTCGGCCTTGAGCCGGGTGATCTCGGCGACCGCGTCGCCGGTGACCAGGCGCGTGTTCCAGTCGACCGTCCTGGGCGTCGAGGAGAACACCACCTTCGGCATGTCCCGCCAGCGGCGGGCGAACTCGATCTCCGCCGGTGTGGCACCGGGCTGCTGGTCGGCGGTCGGCCAGTGGGAACTCATCGCCTCCCACAGCTTGCGCCCATACAGCGCCAGGCCAGTCGCCCCCACCCGGTCGGACCACCACTGGAACAGCTCGTCGCTTGACGACGAGTCCGGTCCCTCACCCCCACTCCAGCCGAGGTCGTCGCCGGGCGCGGCGATGTAGCCGTCCAGGGTCACATTCATGCCAAAGGTCAGTTTCCGCATCATGCCAGCCTCTCGTGAGTCGTTCTTATACGTACAGACGGGCGCGGCGCGGAAACCTAATCGGTGCGCGATCTGCGTCCGCAGATAGTCCTCGCGTTGCGGACTCGGCACGGCGTACTCGGCTGGGCTCGAGCAGCACCCACCGGATCTCGATTTCACCCTCGTACGGGCAGCAGCGCATGTAGCGGGTGTTCCACAGCACGATCGCGTTGAGCACGAGGCCGAGCGCGCCGAGCTGGTCTTCTTGCCCGGCCCGGTACGCCTGGGAGATCTCGCCCCGGTTGCCGTGCAGGATCTTGCGTGCGAGGGCGTGGCGGGACTCGACGATGTTCTGCTGGCGGATGACGGTACGCCGGTAGGTCTCGTCCACTGGATCGATCATCGCCAGCAGGTGCAGGGTCTTCGGGATGCGCCCGTACTCGGCCAGGGCCTGCCCCAGTGGGGTCGGGGTGCCGTCGCGGGTGAGCATCCGCAGCAGGTCATACGCCCGGACCGGCTGGTGACCAGCGATCCGGCGATGCGCAGCATGTCTGGCCAGTGCGTGCCGATCCGGCTGAGGTTGACCTTGTTGCGGGCGATCGCATTCAGTGGCCCGTAGTCGCCCGGCTCGGCGCAGGGCAGGTCGGCACGCCAGAACCCGGTGCCGCCGATGTAGGCGATGCGCGGTGAGAACCGGTACCCGAGCAGCCGGAACAGGCCGAACACGATGTCGGAGTACGAGGCCGTATCTGTGGTGATCATCTCCGGGCGGGGTCCGGCGTCGAGGTTGAGCAGCGCGTCCAGGATGTGCAGGCTGTCGCGCACGGTGCCCGTCACGATGGTCGCGCCGAGCCCGGCGAACCGGGCGTTGACCGCGTTGAGCCAGGTGATGCCACGCTTGTAGCCAAAGAACCGTGGGCTCGGCGCGGCCTGGATCGTCTGGACCGGCACGACGAACCGCAACCCGTCGACGCCGGCGACCAGGCCGCCGCCCCACAGGTCGGTGATGCCGATCTTCTCCTGGTAGGCGACCAGGGTTCGGAGACCCCGCGGATGGATTGCCGGATAACCGGTAACGATAATCCGGCAATCCATCCGCTCAAATGGGGCATAACGGCAAAACATCATAATGACAGTTCTTGTGCGTAAGGTTTCAGGCTGGTGTATCAGCGGCCGCGGTGCTCCGAGAACGTGGCGATCCACTGTGGGCGGGAGGCAGAACTGCCCGGCTCCGACCGGGAGGCGCAGGAGATCTCCATGCTGACCCTGCACCTGCACGGCCCGGTTCGAGCTGGACCTGGACAAGCGTCTGGACTGCGACCGGGTAACCGCAACGGCTGGCCCTCTGTAGGAACGGTGGCGTTCTCGCAGGTAGACGGTCTGCCGGGCTGGCGGTGGCGTGTTCTGGAGCAGGGCGACTGGCTGAGGTGTGGTTACGCCGAGTTCTGTTCTTTGTTCGGGGTTCCCGCTTGGCTGCGTCGGCGGTATCTGCCGGGAGCGGTGCCGTACTCCCGCTTGAAGGCGTTTGCGAAGGCGAATTCCGAGGTGTAGCCGGTCTGGGTGGCCACCTCGCTAAGTGGGGCGTCGGATCCGTGGAGCAGCCGTGCCGCGGTGGTCATGCGCCACCAGGTCAGATAAGTGAGGGGTGGTTGGCCGATCATGGCGCTGAATCGCTTGGAGAAGGCCGCGCGGGACAGTCTTGCCTGTGCGGCCAGTGTCTCGACCGTCCAGTGGTGTGCGGGGTCGCGGTGGATGGCGTGCAGCGCGGCGCTGATCGCCGGGTCGGCCAGTGCCGCGGACCAGCCGGTGACGGTGCCCCGCTCGGGTTGCTCGTCGAACCAGGCTCGCAGGATGTAGAGGAGCAGCATGTCGAGCAGGGCAGGCACGATGGTGTCGGCGCCGAGACGGGGGCGATTGAGTTCGCTGCCGAGCAGGTCGACGGCGGCGCGGACTTCGGCGCGGTGCCCGAGCCGGGCGGGCAGGTGGACCATGCCGGGTAGGTCGTCCAGCAGCGGATGAGCCCGGGCCGGGTCGAGCCGATATCCGCCGCAGAGCGTCACGGTGGGGGTGCCGTGCACAGGCTGGCCGATGGACGCTGAGGCGTAGAGGTCGGCCTCTTCAAGCGGATCGCAGTCGGGTTCGGCCAGCGAGGTGGCGGGGTTGTCGGCCAGGCCGTATCCGTGCCCGTGGGGGAAGAACACCACGTCGCCGACGCCCAGCGCGATGGGTGCGCCGCCGTCGGGCGGGGTGAGCCAGCACGAACCCTGCAGGATCACTTGAAAGCCCGCGGAGCCGGGGGCGGAGGGGAAGCGCTGTCCCCAGGGAGCGTGCCATTGAACGCGCGCTGAACGGGGCCGTCCGGTGCGCATGATGGCGATCACATCGCTGAGCACATCCACCGATCGAGTCTATCGCTGACATTCGGCGAAGACGTTTGCGTATGAATCAGAGATTTTTGCGCATAGGAAGTCTCCTGCGCTCCTCGTACGGTGGATCGCAAGAGAAGTGATCAACCCCGCGGCCGTGAGGCCGGGCCGAGACAACTTAGAAGAGGCACCGTCATGGCACGGCGACACAAGATCGTGGTAACTGGGGCGACCGGCACGGTCGGCCGACAGGTTGTGACTCAGCTGATGGACGCGGGAATCGAGGTTCGGGCGTTGGCCCGCGATCCCGAATCGGTGGTCCTGCCGCCCGGCGTCCAGGTCATGCGCGGTGACCTGTCCGAGCCAGACACCCTGCATGCGCCCATGGCCGGGGTCGAGGCGGTGTTCCTGGTCTGGCCTTTTGCCACGGCTGAGGGCGTGTCCGCAGTCCTGGATGTGGTCGCCGAGCACACCGGTCGCGTGGTCTACCTTTCGTCGGCGGCCGTACGCGACCACGAACAGCAGGTCGAGCACTTGATCAAGCGGTCCGGGCTGGAGTGGACGTTCCTACGGCCCCACGTCTTCGCGGCCAACACCCTCAGGTGGACCGAGCAGATCCGCACCGAGGGCATCGTGCGCGCGCCCTACGGGGCGGCCGTCATGCCCCCGCTGCACGAGCGCGACATCGCCGCCGTCGCGGTACGCGCACTCACCGGCGACGGGCACGCAGGAGCGATCTATGAGCTGACCGGTCCTGAATCACTCACCCAGGCCGACCAGGTGCGCATCATCGGTGAGGTGATCGGCCGCGCGGTGCGCTGGGTCGAGACCTCACCGGACACTGCGCGGCAGCAGATGCTAGCCCAGGGCTGGCCGCCCGCGGCCGTTGACGGCGTCCTCCAGGCCCAGTCCGAGATGGTGACGGAGCCGAGGCCGGCCACCTCCACGGTGCAGGAGGTCACCGGAGCGCCGGCGCGCACGTTCCGGACCTGGGTGACCGACCACGCCAGCGCTTTCCGCGACACCATGAAGGCCGCACGTATCCACCAGTACGGCGATGCCGGCATCATCCGTTACGAAGAGGTGCTGCGGCCGGTGCCCGAGCCGGACCAGGTACTCATCCGGGTCGCCGCGGCCTCCTACAACCCCTCCGATGCCGCGCTCCGATCAGGGTTCCTGCAGGCCGTGCTGCCGGTGGACCTGCCATACACCCTCGGCTTCGATGTCTCCGGCACGATCACCGAGACCGGCAGCGATGTCAGCTCCTTCACCGTGGGCGACCGGGTGGTTGGCCGCCTCGACTACGGCGGGGCGTCGGCCGAGTACGTCGTCGCCGCCGCCGGCACCCTGGTCAAAGCACCCACCACCATCCCGTTGGCTGACGCCGCCGCGATCCCGGTCGCCGCGCTCACCGCCTGGCAGGCGCTGCATGAGCATGCCCATCCCACTGCGGGACAGCGTGTCCTGATCAACGGCGCCGGCGGAGGCGTCGGTGTCTTCGCCGTCCAACTCGCCAAGCACACCGGAGCAACAGTGATCGCCACGGCCAGCGGCCGCAGCGCTGCCGCGGTCCGCACCTACGGCGCCGACCAGATCATCGACTACACCCGCACGCCCCTCGCCGACGCGCTCGACGGCCAGGTCGACGCCGTCATCAACCTCGCCGCGATCAGTCCCGAGGCGGCTGCGGAGCTTGTTCCCCTGGTCCGGCCCGGCGGCATCATCGTCTCGATCGCCACGCCGGTCGATCCGCCAGCTACTGCGCAGGTCACCGCCGTCCACTTTGTCGCCCGCAACGACATCGAACAGCTCGCCGGGATCGTCGAGCTGATCGACATGGGCGCGCTCACTGTCGGCGTCACCGAGTCCCACCCGCTGTCCGACCTTGCGCTCGTCCACCGCAAGGGCGAGGCGGGGCAGACCCACGGCAAGATCACCATCATCCCCTGAGCGCCGAATTCGCGGCACCGGTCCTGGGCATGGGGGATGACCATGCCCAGGACCCCACTCCGGGACCGATGCCACCATGCGCCGGATGAGGCCGTCTTCCGACCGCCAACGGTCGGCGCGCGGCCTGCCCCTGTAGCGACGAAGGAGGACCCCGTCATGACCTCAATCCAAGCGCCGCTGGTTGTCGGGTGGTCTCTGGCGGCGGCGAACGGTTACTTGGAAGTCAGCAGCTGCGTCAGCCGATCCAGTCCGCCCCTGATCAGCTGTGCGTACTCGTCATCGCCAAGCGCGCCGATCCCAGTCTGCGCGAGCTGGAGGTGCTCCCGGGCGCGGCCGAGATCGCCGAGCTTGCGGTAGCACTCAGCCAGATTGAGGTGCAACGACGGATACAAACCAGCCACGGGCAGCATCACCCCGGCCTCTGCCACCCGAACCTCCGTGAGCCGGTCGGCCGCCGTCAGCGCCCGTTGGTCCCAAACCAACTCCTCGTGGACATCGTCCTGCACGTCAGCCATCTCGTGCGCGAGGACGCGAACGTGCAACGGATCGCCCTGCTCCCCGTTGATCTCATCCCAGATCTGCGCGAACAGGTGGCGAGCGGCCTCACGCTGGCCTCGACCATGGTGCAGCTCCACCCCCTGGCCGATGCGGACGAGCGTTGGATCGGTGATCATCGGCGGCTCCTTCACTGGCTCAACTCGCGACGGTGCCATGGTTCGTATCCGCGCGGACACCCCAGATCGCCACCTCGGCCAGGTAGACGCAGGTGCGTCCCTCATGTGCGGAGCGTCAGGACTCGGCTGTGGTGTAGGTCGCGATGATGACGCCAGTGGTCGTCACCTGGCTCCCGGTGAGCCGCAGCCGCCGGAGCGTGCCGTCCTCGGGGAAGATGCGCTTGCCGCCGCCGACGAGGACCGGCTCGATGAAGATGCGGAGCTCGTCAACGAGGTTGTGCTCGATGAGAGTCCTGGTCAGCTGGGAGCTGCCGACGACGTGCAGGGCGCCGCCGTCTTCCTGCTTCAGCGACGCCACGGCCTTGGCGACGTCGCCCTGAAGGACTGTGGAGTTCTGCCACGCGAGCAGTTCGGTGAGCGTCGTCGAGGCAACGTATTTCGGCCGGTTGTTGAGCACCTCGGCGAGCGTGGCGAGTTCGGCGGGAGCGGTCGGCCAGAACGACGCGAAGATCTCGTACGTGCGGCGGCCGAACAGGAAAGCACCGGTCTCGACTGTGGTCTTGGTGACCCAGTTCGTCGTGATGTCGTCCATGTGGGGCATGTGCCAGCCGCCGTGCTGGAAGCCGCCGTCGCTGTCCTCCCCGTCGTAGCCGGGGGCCTGGACGACCCCGTCGAGGGTCATCCATTCGTCTGCGATCAATTTCCGCATGTCGGTCTCCCACGGGTCGCTTGCGCTGCGCGGCCAGCTGCCGGCCGCCAGCACCGTCGCCGCCACATTCTGCCGAACAACCGATGACGTCGATGGCCGATCGGCTCAGGGATTAGCGGGCTGCAAGAGCTGACCGAGCATGGCCTCGTCGCCGCTGATGACAGCTGTGCCGGTCGTGAGTGCGGTGGCCAGTGTGTTGGAGCCATCGAGGAGGGCATTGAGCGTCGTCGGATCGGTGCGCAGGCAGGCTTGCGACTGGGCCGGCTCGCCGGGCTCGATGTGGACCTGCCCGTCCTGGGTGCGGACAGTCCACACCCGGTCGTCGAGCTCGAAACGGTAGGTGGCCGGTGGTGCCTGGGGATTCGGGTGCAGTGAACCGCGTAGGAAGAGCAGCACCGAGGTGGCACTCAGGTGGACCGGAGCCGCGGGTAGGGGGATGCGTAGGCCCCAGCCACCGAGGGCCAGCACGATCGGTTCCAATTCGCGTCCGGACTCGGTGAGTTCGTACACCACCGAGGCCGCGGGGGGCGGCAGTCGGCGCCGGTGCACCACGTCGCGGCTCTCCAACTCGCGCAGTCGGTCAGTGAGCATGTTGGAGCTGGCCCCCGGCAGTGCGCGGCGCAGGTCCGAGAAGCGCTGCCGCCCGAGAAGGAGCTCACGGACGACGAGCAGCGCCCACCGCTCTCCGACGACGTCGAGGGCGCGGGCGATGCCGCAGGCGTCGCCGTAGGTACGACTGGTCGGCATGCCGCCTCCTCCTGACCTTGATCCGGGTTGCATGTTAAACGCTACCATCCAGTTGTTTTTTGCAACCATGAGCGTTACGGTCCGGACAGACAGGGCTCCCGCACCGGACGGCCCGCACGGGCCACGACGACCTGCCGCGAGGGCCGAAGCAGTCGGGCGCCGCGGCGCAGGAAAGGAGCACGTCCATGGGATGGCCAGTGGTGCACTTCGAGATCATCGGGACGGATCCGCAGCGGTTGCGCAGCTACTACGGGGAGCTGTTCGGCTGGCAGTTCGACATCGGGGACGCCGCCGCCGAGGCGGTCTCGGCACCGGGCAACTACGGGTTCGTCCACCCGGAAACCAGCACCGACGGCGGTGCCGGGATCCCGGGCGGCGTCGGCGGCGGCGCGGGTTACCCGCACCGGACGTTGTTCTACGTCGACGTGCCCGACGTGGAGGCGGCGCTGCAGCAAGCGGAAAGCCTCGCCGGCATTCGCGTGTCGGGGCCGCACCGCAACCCCGCCGAGACGTTGGTGGTCGGCTTCTTCACCGACCCCGAAGGCCACCTCGTCGGGCTGGCCGCCGCCGGATGACATTGTCGGCAGAGGATGAGTCGGGCCGATCATCCTGAGGCCACCCGGTCGGTCGGACTGGACGGTGAACCAACCCGCGCTGGGTCAGCCGAGCCAGCGGCCGTCGCGCAGGAGGACTCGTCCCTGCAACTCGTTCGCCTCTCGCCAGGCCTGGATGCGCCGCGGCCGGATCAGGAAGTACTGGTAGGGCTCGTCGGATTCGCGCGGGTCGAAGCCGGTCCTGGTGGCGAACGCGTGGCCCAGGTCCGGGTCGAGGTCGGCGATGTCCACCGGCTCGGCGGTGCCGTCGATGACGACGACGTCGCGCGTCGGCCCCAGGCTGAGTCGCACCCGGCCATCCGCCAACAGGTTGCGGCCGGTCACCGAGGTGCGCGGCGTCGAAATGAGGAACGCCGTCCCGTCCCAGAGGTACGAGAGCGGAATGAGGTGGACGCCGCCCGGGGAGCCGGACGTCGCGACCCAGAGATCGACCTCGCTCTCCAGCTTCGCGCGGGTGTCCCGCAGTCTCTCCGCAAAGCCACGCGGCGGCGCGCCCGTCATGCTTTCTCCATTCACTCGTGCGGCCATCTCGTGATCGGCAGACAGCAGTGCCACATCAGGGCGTGGTTGCCAGCGATGCGGCCTCCCACGCGAACCCGTCCGGGTCGGTGAAGTGCCCGGCACTGCCGCCGATCATGAGCCGGTGCGATCCGGTGCCGTCGGGAGCGACGCCGAGGTCCTTGGCAAGGGCACGGCGCCGGTACAGCGCCAGCTTGACCGGACTCGACCCAGCGGCGAACTCGACGTACATGCGGGCAAAGCTCTTGGCCACGGCAAGGCCGTGCTCGACGTAGAACCGCTTGCTCGCGGCCACGTCCGCCACTCCCAGCAGGAGCACCATCTCGTCGATCTGCGGGGTGGCCGGGCCGGTGTCCTTCTTCGCCGAGGTCGCGACCTTCCAGATCGTGCCGTCCGGGGCCTGTACGACACCGCCGTAGCCCCAGAGCGACTTCGCGGCAGGCTTCAGCGAGGTGGCACCGGCGTCCAGGGCAGCGCCGATGAGGCTGTTGACGGTGGCTGGCTGGGACACCGTGAGCGCCAGCGTGAACCCCCGGAAGCCGGTCGTCGGCGCCTCCGAGGCCCGCAGGCGTATCTGCGTGTCCAGACCGAAGGCAGTGGTGTAGAAGCGGTTGGCGGCCGTGGGGTCGGCCACGTCGAGGGTGACGGATTCGATGTTTGCCATGCCCATCACGCTAGGTGCGGCTCGGCGACCGGTGCTTCTTGATTCCTGACCGGTCTTGGGCCGCAATGGGACCGCTCAGCGAAGCTCCTGGACGCGGACCAGGTTGCCGGCGGGATCGCGGAAGGCGCAGTCGCGGATGCCGTACGGCTGCTCGGTCGGCTCCTGGACGACCTCGGCGTCGCTGGCCTGCACCTTCTCGAACGTACCGTCGAGGTCCCGGGTGGCCAGCAGGATCCAGCCGTAGGTGCCCTTGGCCATCATCTGGGTGATGGTCTGGCGCTCGTCGTCGGTGACGCCGGGGTCGGCGGCCGGTGGCGCCAGGAGGATGGATGTGCCGGGCTGGTCGACGGGGCCCACCGTGATCCACCGCATCGTGCCCTGTCCGACATCGCTGCGGACCTCGAAGCCGAGGGCGTCGCGGTAGAAGGCCAGGGAGGCGTCCGGGTCGACATGCGGAAGGAAGCTCGTGTGAATGGTGATGTCCATGAAGATCATGCTAGGGGCGGCTCCCCGGCACGCGGCCTATTTCCCGTACGCCCCGCGCGCCTGGGCCACCTCGGCGGGCGGCGCGCTCACGCCAACGGCGTTGGGCCTCCAGGTTGCACGCGCGGCGGACCCGACGATATCGGCCCGTGGCGTCGTCGAGCGCGCGGTCGTGGCGCGTCAGGCGGGCTGTTGAGAGGGCACTGGGTTCGGCTGCTCGGTGTGCTCCGGCCCCGGCCCCGGCGGGCGTTCTTGGTGTACGGCGATGCCGGCGACGACCATCGCCACGCCGATGATCTCGGTGGCGGTGGGGATCTGGGTGAGCACGATGACGCCGATGACGGTGGCCGTGGCCGGCAGCAGTGACACCATCAGGGCGTAGGTGGCGCGGGGCAGGCGGGCCATGGCGAGTTGGTCGCTGACGTACGGGATGACCGACGAACAGATGCCCACGCCGGCGGCGGCAGCCAGCGCGACGGGGTCGAGGAAGGCTGACGCGGCTTGCCCGATGCCGATCGGCAGAGCGATCACCGCGGCGATCAGCATCGACAGGGCGAGGCCGTCGATGCCGGAGACGTGCGGGCTGCGGGCGACGCGGTGCCCGAGCACGATGTACAGCGCGAACAGCACGGCGTTGGCGACGGCGAAGCCGATGCCCAGCGGTTCGGCGACCAGACGCACGTCGGTGAGCAGATACACCCCGCCCACCGCGGCGCACAGCGCGGCGATGTTGCGGCGGGTCCGGGCGACGAACGCGGCCAGCACGATGACCGGCAGGAACTCGATCGCGGCGACGGTGCCCAGCGGGAGCCGGTCGATGGCCAGGTAGAACACGCTGTTCATCACCGCCAGCACGGCCGCCCACCCGACCAGCAGCCACCGGGTAGGCCGGTCCAGGCGCTGCCACAACCGCCACGGCCGCCGCCACAACGCGAACACCGCAGCGGCGGTCGCGATCCGCAGCCACGCCACCCCGAGCACGTCGATGCGCGCGAACAGCAGCACCGCCAGCGCCGGCCCGAGGTAGTGGAACAACGCGCTGACCACGAAGTACGCGTGCGGCGGCACCCGACCTGCCAGCCGTAGCACCGGCGCCTGGCCGCCACGAGTCGAACCGGTCTCCGCCATGCGTCTATTCTCGAAAGAGATACGGCACAGGACCATGCCGGATCGAAAGTGGAGGGCAGCAGATATGGCCTTAGGGGAAGGCAAGAGCCCTTCTGGCTTTCTTGAGGGAAAGTCGCTGCTTGACGCGACGAACCGGCGGCTGCTCGACGTGCTGAGCGCCGATCCCCGCGCGACCGCCGCCGAGCTGGCCCGCCGGGTCGGCATGTCCGCACCCGCCGTCCGCGAGCGCCTCGCCCGGCTCGAGCAGGCCGGCGTCATCCGCGGCTACCGCCTCGACATCGACCCCGCCGCGATCGGCCTGCCCGTCGCCGCCTGGGTGCGCATTCGACCCGGCCCCGGCCAACTGCCCAAAATCGCCGAGCTCGCCGCCCGCACTCCACAGGTCAGCGAGTGTCACCGCATTTCCGGCGAGGACTGCTTCCTGCTCAAGATTCACGTGCCCGCCATCGAAGACCTCGAAGCCGTACTCGACCAGTTCCTGGTCCACGGCCAGACCCACAGCTCCTTTGTCGTGGCCACACCCGTACCACCACGTAACCCCACCACGGGACGATAAGCAGCAGCCGCCTGGAGCAGGAGTGGCTAGGTCCGGACGTACGCCCCGCGGGCCTGGGCCACCTCGGCGGCCTGGCGCTCCCGCCACCGGCGCTGGCTGTCCCGGTTGCAGGCGCGACACGTCCGTCGGTACCGCCCCGTCGACTCGTCGACCTCGCGGTCGTGCCCGTTGCGGCAGGTCGGCGCCTGCGCGCGCGTACGGCAGTTGTCCGCATGACTGACCTGCCGTAGGTGAGTGGGCTCGACGCAGTCCGGGGCGTCGCAGAGGTGGTCGACGTCCAGGGTCGGGTCATAGCCTCCGACGAAGGCGGCGTAGGCCGCGATGTGCGCCCAGGCCCGGCCCGCCACCTTCTGGTAGACGCCGCGCTCGGCGCCGTATCCACGGATGATCAGGCAGCCGTCGTCCTGTCGGACCGAACGCTCCAGGAGATAGTGGCGGAGAGTGTCCTCAGTGAAGTGTCGTGACAGACCGTTGACCCTGCTGAGCACGCCGTCACTCTAGCCCAGGGCCCGCGTGCCGGGCGTCCGCCGTACCCCTGGTGAGACCGAAGCGGGCCGCCTGTTCGGGCAGGTCCACGTCGGTGTCGTCGGCGACGTCCGCACAGGGGACCAGCCGCACCGCGTCACCCTGTGCCCGCAGATAGTCCCGCGCGCCCCGGTCGCCGGTGGCCGCCGCGGCCACGCCGGCCCAGTGGTGCCGGCCGAGCACAACCGGATGTCCGCGGCGACCGTCCTGGTAGGTGGCCACCGTGAGGGAGTCGGCGGTGGCGTCACGGGCCACCCGGCGTACCGCCTCGGGGGTGAGGCCGGGCATGTCGACCAGGGTGACCACGGCGGCCACGGCGGTGCCGGACGTCAGGGCGGACAGCCCGGCCCGCAGGGTCGAGCCCATGCCCGTCGTCCAGTCGTCGTTGTGCACCACGCCGGGCAGCCGCGTGCTGGCGCGGACCAGTTCGGCCTGCGCGCCGAGCACCACGACGACCGGCCGGCAGCCGGCGGCCGTGAGGATCGCCGCGGCGTGCTCCACCAGGGGCCGTCCCCGGTAGGACAGGAGGGCCTTCGGCATGCCGAACCGGCGGCCGGCACCGGCTGCGAGGAGCAGTCCCGCCGTAGCCATGCGCCGAGCGTAGCCCGCTGTTGCGGTCCGGCCGGTCACCCACTGGAACCCGATCGGGGAGAGCTGCGGGGGTGATCCGGCCGGCCGGGACGGCTAGCATGCATCTCGTATCTGCTGTCACGTATTTCGGGTGAGGTGCCGGATGACACCGGACGAGACGCGCCACGGCGACCGGCCTGGTCGGCGGCTGCGGGTGGCAGTCGACGCCTCCGGTGCGGACCTCGGCCCGGAGCCCGTCGTCGCCGGAGCGTTGGCCGCGGCCGCGACGGTGGATGTGCTGCTGGTCGGCCCGCGCGCGCTCATCCGCCCCCTGCTGCCCGGTGGCGTCCCGCCGGCCGGTGTCCGACTGGTCGACGCCCTGGACGTGGTCGGGATGGCCGAGGATCCGGTGGCCGCGACGTACACCAAGCGGCGTTCCTCGCTCCTGGTCGCGGCGGGGGAGGTGGCGGCGGGTCGGGCCGACGCCATGGTGACCCCGGGTAACACCGGCGCGGCGGTGCTGGCGGCTGCCGTCCGGCTGGGCCGGGTGCCGGGGGTGAGCAACCCGGCCCTGGCGACGGTGCTGCCGGTGCCGGGCGCCGGCCCGACCGTGTTGCTGGACATCGGTGTGACCGCCGCCGCCGTGCCGGAGTGGCTGGTCGAGTTCGCGGTGCTGGGCGCGGAGTACGCGCGTGGGCGGCTGGGGCTGGCCCGGCCGCGGATCGGCCTGCTGTCCAACGGCCACGAGGCGGTCAAGGGCGGGCCGGTACGTCGGGACGCGCACCTCCTGCTGACCACGATGCCCGGTTACACCGGCCAGATCGAGGCGTACGACGTGCTGGGCGGCCGGGTCGACGTGGCGGTGACCGACGGTTTCACCGGTGACGTGGCGCTGAAGATGTACGAGCGGACGCTGGACGCCACCGTCGGCCTGGCGCTGGACGCGGTGCGGGCGTTCTCGCCGATCGGCGCGCTGGCCCGGGACCGGCAGCGGCGGGTGACCCGAGCGGTGCGCGACGGGCTCGCGGCCGAGCCGGGCGGGGCGCTGCTCGGGGTACGCGGTGTGTGCGTGATCTGCCACGGGACGGCCGGGGCGGCCGACGTCGAGGCGAGCGTGGGAATCGCCGGCGAGTGCGTCCGCTCGGGTGTGGTGGAACGGATCACCGCCGCCTTCGCGGCTTCCTCCCGGCAGCGACTCAGGGCCCGACGCAGCCCCGCCGAACGGTGAGCGGTCCATTCTTGTATCTGGCTTTACCGAGATGAGCGTTGATATGGTTCCGGCATTCCTGGCATGAGGGTGGTGCGATGTCACAACAGATGATCCAGGTCAGCGATCTGCGCCGGTCGTTCGGCACGACGGCGGCGGTCGACGGGGTGAGCTTCGAGGTCGCCGCGGGTGAGGTGGTCGGTCTGCTCGGGCCCAACGGCGCGGGGAAGACCACCACGATCCACTGTCTCACCACGCTGCTGAGACCGGATGCCGGCACCGCCCGTGTCGCCGGCTTCGATGTGGTCGGCCAGGGCGCGGAGGTACGCCGCAGCATCGCCGTCACCGGGCAGTTCGCGGCGCTCGACGAGTTGCTGACCGGGCGGGAGAACCTGGTGCTGTTCGGCCGGTTGCTCGGGCTCGACCGACGTCCGGCCGCCGAGCGGGCCGACGAGTTGGTCGAGCGCTTCGACCTCGGCGAGGTGGCGGGCAAGGCGGTACGTACCTACTCTGGTGGCCTGCGCCGCCGACTCGACCTGGCCGCGAGTCTGGTGGTCGACCGGCCCGTGCTCATCCTCGACGAGCCGACCACCGGGTTGGACCCGCGCAGCCGGCGGGCGCTCTGGGAGATCGTCCGGGAGTTGCGTGACGGCGGCACGGCCGTCCTGCTCACCACGCAGTACCTGGAGGAGGCCGACCAGCTGGCCGGTCGGGTGCTGCTCATCGACCACGGCCGGGTCGTCGCCGAGGGCACCCCCGACGAGCTGAAGCGTCAACTCGGCGGCGCGGTCTGCGAGGTGCGGGTGGAGGATCCGCGGGCGCGGGCGGTCGCGGTCGAGCAACTGCGCGCGGCCTTTGCGGGGCTGACCGAGGACGAGGACGTGCTGCGGCTGGCCGCCGGCTCGGGCACGCTGACCGAGGTCGTCCGGCGGCTCGAATCGGCCGGTGTCGAGGCCGACGACGTCACCGTCCGGCGGCCCACCCTGGACGAGGTGTTCCTCTCCCTGACCGGATCCGTCGACGCGGACCGGTCGACCGTGGCGCCGGGTGTGGCGGGGGCCGGCCGGTGAGCACCACGGCCGCTGCGGCGGCCAGCCCGCTGCGGCAGTTCGCCGTCCTGGCCGCCCGTAACCTGCGGCAGGCCCGCGCCGGTCGGTCGGTCGGCCTGACCGTCGTCTTCCCGCTGGCCTTCTTCGCCGGCTTCATGGTGGTCTTCCGGCGGCTGATGTCCGACTACGGGATCGCCTACGAGCAGTTCCTCCCGCCGGCGATCGTCGTGCAGACCACCGCCCTGGTCGCCATGTCGGCCTGCTACCTGATCGCCGGTGACGCCCGCAGTGGCCTGATCGCCCGCTACCGGACGCTGCCGATGAGCGCGGTCGTGGTGCCGTCGGCCCGGCTCGTGGTGGACGCGGCCCGGGCCGCCGTCGCGGTGGCGGTGATCCTCGTCGCCGCCGTGCTGGTCGGTTTCCGGTTCACCGCCGGGGCGGCCCGCGCGGCGGGTTTCGTGCTGCTGGCGGTCGGCTTCGCGGTGGTGCTCGCGGCCGGCTGTGCGGCCCTGGGGTTGGGCGCCCGTGACCCCGAGCAGGTGTACTCGGCGCTGACCCTGCCGTATCTGGTGCTCACCACGGTCTCCACCGCCTTCGTCCCGGTCGACGCCTTCCCCGGCTGGCTGCAACCGGTGGTCGAGGTGTCACCGTTCTCCGCCCAGGTCGACGCGCTGCGCGCGCTGTCCACCGAGGGGGCCGACCAGAGGGTGTGGCCGGCCCTCGTCTGGCTGCTGGTCCTGGGGCTGCTGTTCGGCGCGGCCGCGGCACGTTCGTTTCGGAGGAGCCGATGAGCACCGTCACGCAGGCCTCACTGTTCGCCGGACGTAACCTTCGCCGGTTCTTCCGGGCCCCGCCCGCGCTGGTCTACTCGTTCGCGTTTCCGGTGCTGCTCCTGCTCACCCAGTACGCGGTCTTCGGCCGGATCGTCGGTGACGGCGACCGGCAGCACTACCTGCAGCGGCTGGCCCCGCTGGTGGTGCTGTCGACCGCCGCGTTCGGGTCGCCGTCGAGCGCCGTCGGTTTCCTGCGCGACCTGCGCGGCGGGCTGGTCGACCGGCTGCGCACGATGCCGGTGACGCCGGGGGCGCTGCTGGCCGGCCGGGTCGCCGGTGACGTGCTGCGCATCGTCCTGATCGGAGCGCTCACCACGGGCGTGGCGTTGCTGCTGGGTTTCCGGTTCCGGGAGGGGCCGCTGGCCGTCGTCGGTTTCTTCGCGGTGATCGCGCTGTTCGGGCTGATGTGGGCGGCGATCGCGCTGTGGCGAGGGTCGGGGTCCGGTGACGAGGAGTCGCTGCCGCCGTCGCTGACCGGACCGGCGACTCTGCTGTTCATCTTCTCGTCGGGTTTCGTGCCGGTGTCGGCGTTCCCCTCGGTGGTGCAGCCGGTGGTGCGGGCCAACCCGTTCTCGGTCGCCACCGAGGCGCTGGTCGGCCTGTCCAGCGGCGGGCCGGTCCTGGTGCCGGTGCTGCAGACGCTCGCCTGGGTGCTCGGGTTGGGCACGGTCTGCCTGCTGGTGGCGGTACGCCGCTTCGGTCGACGCACCGATCACTGAGGCCGGCCGCACGCCGGGGGGTACGGCTGGCTGAACCGGCCGTATCCCCGGGACCGGTCAGACCGGGCTGGCCATCCGGTAGAGCATCTGCTGACCGCCGGTGGCCAGCAGCAGCCCGGTGTCCGACCAGACGCGGGCGCGGGCACCGAGCACCCCGCCGGTGGCGGCGGCGGCTTCCCCCTCCACCAGCAGCCAGCCGGTACCGTCGTCGCCGCCCTGGAAGCCCACGTACAGGTCCATACTCGGGGCCATGAAGGTGGTCTGCTCGAACGCCTGCACGACCGCCGGGAACTGCACCACGTCGACGGCGAAGACCAGCCGGGCCGCCGCCAGCCAGGGGTCGGCGTCGGCGGGTAGCTCGTCGTACAGGCGCAGCCAGCCCCGGATGGTCGGCACGCCGTCGCGTTGCGGGGTCCAGCCGCCGGCGGGCCAGCCGGCCAGCCGTACCTCGTAGCACCGCTCCCAGATCGGCAAGACCGGCAGGCCGTCACGGCGCATCAGCTCGACCAGGGTGGGCAGCTCGTCGGGCTTGGGCAAATCCGGCGGCGGCATCCAGCGCCGCTCCGGGCCGAGCAGCCCGGCGGCGATGGTCCAGACGTGCGCGGTGAGCAGGGTCCGGCCGCGTTGCCGAAGAGTGACGTGCAGGGCGGCGGCGCGACGGGTGCCGTGCACCCGGGCTACCTCGATGTCGACCTCGCCGTAGCGCGGTGGCGCGAGGAACTGGCAACTCAGGCTCACCGGCAGCATTCCGCCGGCCTCCTCGCCCGCCGCGCGCAGTGCGATCGCGGCCAGATAGCCGCCGTTGGGCCCCCACACCGACCAGTCCTCCGCCAGGTGGGCGCGGTATCGGCCGGGTTCGGTCTGCCGCACCGCGGCGTCGTCCGCGAGACTGGCCATCGTGGACCCCTTCCAGCATCGGGACGCGTGAAAACAAGATACTGCAGATCAAAAGCAGATACGAGTACGATGCGGCGCATGGATCTGCGTGACAGCACCGAGGAGGCCGGGTTCCGGGCGGGACTGCGCGAGTGGCTGGCGGGCGTGGTGCCGGTGACCACCGGCGCGGACGGGGCTCCGCTGCAGGGGCGGTGGGGCGACATCGCCGCGGTGCGGTCGTTCACCTCCGCGCTGCACGCCGCCGGGTACGCCGGCCTGACCTGGCCGGCCGAGTACGGCGGGCGAGGGTTGTCCCCGGCGTACTCGGCGATCTACCTGGAGGAGACGGCCCGGGCCGAGGCCGCCGAGCACATCGGGGTCATCGGCCTCGGCATGGTCGGGCCGACGATCATCGCCTGCGGGTCGCCGGAGCAGCGTGCCTGGTACCTGCCGCGAATCCTCACCGGGGAGAGCATCTTCTGTCAGGGCTTCTCGGAGCCGGAGGCCGGCAGCGACCTGTCCGCCGTGCGGACCGTCGCGCGGCGCGACGGCGACGAGCTGGTGGTGACCGGGCGCAAGGTGTGGTCGTCGTACGCACATCTCGCCGACCACTGTCTGCTGCTGGCGCGCACCGACCCGGAGCAGCGGCGCCACCGAGGGCTGTCCTGCCTGTTGGTGGATCTGCGGTCGCCCGGCGTCACGGTCCGCCCGATCCGCCAGATGACCGGTGAGGCGGAGTTCGCCGAGATCGAGTTCGACGAGGTCCGGGTGCCGCTCGACGCGGTGGTGGGCGACCTCGGTGACGGCTGGCGGGTCGCGATGACCACCCTGGCGCACGAGCGGGGCACGTTCGGGTTCACCCTGACCGCCCGGCTGGAGGTGGCGTTCCGGCGGCTGGTCGCCACCGCGCGGGCCCGGGGCCGGGACACCGACCCGCTGGTCCGCGACCAGATCGCCGCCCGCTATGTCGAGCTGGAGGGTCTGCGCTGGACCAACCGGCGTGGCCTGGCCGAGCTGGCGCGTACCGGAGTGCCGGGCCCGGAGACCTCGGTGATCAAGCTGCGCTGGTCGCAGGCGCACCAGCGACTGACCACGCTGGCCGTGCAGTTGCTCGGCGCCGGCGCCGAACCGGACGGCTGGGACCACTACTGGCGGCACCAGATGCTGCGTAGCCGCGCCAACACCATCGAGGGCGGCACCTCGGAGGTGCTGCGCAACCTGGTCGCCGAGCGGGTGCTGGGCCTGCCCCGGTCGTATTGACCCGCGCCTCCCACGACGAGGAGAGACCCATGGACTTCGCACTGACCGGTGAGCAGGAGGCGCTGCGGGACACCGCGGCGAAGTACCTCGCCGACGACCGGTCCTCCGGCGACGGCCCGGCCTGGGCCGAGATGACCGGCCTCGGCTGGCTGGATGTGGAGCTGGGCACCGTCGAGCTGGCGCTGCTCGCCGAGCAGCTCGGTTGGGCGCGTAGCCCATCGCCGTGGTGGGCCACGGTGGGCCTGGCCGGGCCGTCGCTGCGGGCGGCGGGCCGCCCGCTCGGCGCTCCCGCGACGCTGGCCTGGGCTGGGGACAACTGGCCCGGCACCCTCGCCGACGCCGTGGCCGCCGCCCGCCGGCCGGCGTCCATCTCGGAGGTCGACTGCGCCGTGGCGGCCGACGGGACGCTGACCGGACGCAGGATCTGTGTGCCGCACGTGGCCGACGCCGTGGACCTGGTGGTGGCGGCGAGCGGCCCGGACGGCGTCGAGCTGCGACTGGTCGACGCGTCCGCGTTGCGGCCGGCACCGGCCGGCGTCGGCGGGCAGGCGCTCGACCCCACCCGGCCCGTCGCGACGGTGGAGCTGACCGGCGTACCCTCGGCGCCCCTCGTGGCCGCGGACGCCGCCGCCGACGTGCTCGCGGTGACCCGACGGCGGATCCTGGCGCTCCTGGCCGCCGAGGCGGTCGGCGTGGCGGCGAGGGCGCTGTCGTGGGCGAGCGGGTACGCCGCCACCCGGACCCAGTTCGGCCAGCCGATCGGTGCGAACCAGGCGGTCGCGCACCCGTTGGCCGAGAGCTACGGGCAGGTCGAGACCGCCCGGTCGCTGGCGTACCGGGCGGCGTGGTCGGTCGACGCGGAGTCGGGCCTGGTCGCCGACCGGGCGGTGCTCACGGCCAGCGTGGCCGCCCGCGAGGCCGCGATGACCGCCTGCGAGGCGGCGATCCAGACGTACGGCGGCAGTGGCTTCACCTGGGAGCAGCCGCTGCACCACTGGTACCGCCGGGCGTGGTGGCTGGCCACCTTCGACGGCACGGTCGCCGACGTCCGGGCCGAGCTGGCCGGACTGCTGCTGGACGGTTGACCCCGCCGGCCGCGCGCGGGATCAACCGGCGGTGGTCAGGACGAACCGGGTCGGTAGGAGCCGAAGCTCCACAGGTTGCCCTCGGCGTCGCGGATCGAATAGCCCTGACCGCCGTAGTCCTCGTCGCGGAGCTTCTGCACGACCTCGGCGCCAGCGGCGACGACCCGCTCGTAGTGCGCTGCCACGTCGTCGAGCACCACATAGGTCGCGCCGGGCCCGGTGTCCAGAACGAGCCGGCCGTCGCTGCCGTCCGTCTGTGAACCGAGCATGACCATGCCGTTGCCCCAGGTCAGCTGCGCGTGACTGATGGAGTCGTCCGGGCCGGGGACGACCAGCTCCGCGTGGAAACCGACGACGTCGACCAGCCACCGGATGGCGGCCGGAGCGTCGCGGTAGCGCAGGGTGGGGATGACTTCCGGACCTCTACTCATACACGAGAGTCTAATGAAGAAACGCGGATAGCACATGTGATGCGTCCTGGCATGTCGTGTGTTCGGCTACGCTGAGCCCATGCTTCGCTACGACTACGTCATCGTCGGCGCGGGTGCGGCGGGCGCGGTGCTGGCGGCCCGCCTGAGCGAGGACGCGGGCCGGTCCGTGCTGCTGCTGGAGGCCGGCCCCGACCTCGTCGGAGCAGCCGTGCCCGAGGCGTTGCGCACCGGCTCGGTGGAGGCAGAGGACGGCTTCGACTGGGACCTGCGGGCGACCGTCGTCGCCGGGCGGGACGCGCCGCTGCGGCGCGGCCGGGTGGTCGGTGGCTCCACCCAGATCAACGACCGGGGCGCCATGCGGGCCCCGGCCGCCGACTTCGTCGGGTGGGGTGCCCTCGGCCTTCCAGAGTGGGACTGGCCGGCGGTGCTGCCGGCGTTTCGCCGGCTGGAGGCCGACCAGCAGTTCGGCGACCGCGACTACCACGGCGCCGACGGTCCCGTCCCGATCACCCGCTG
The DNA here is from genome assembly GCF_040608515.1 of Micromonospora sp. NPDC005173. Classification (NCBI taxonomy): domain Bacteria; kingdom Bacillati; phylum Actinomycetota; class Actinomycetes; order Micromonosporales; family Micromonosporaceae; genus Micromonospora; species Micromonospora sp. NPDC005173. The sequence goes on along the minus strand of NZ_JBEXIK010000007.1, from coordinate 133,714 downwards.
GTCGCGCGGTGAGCTGACACCGGCGATGGACGGCTTCCTGCAGGCCGCGCTCGGCCTGGGCCACGACTACCAGGAGGACATGAACGCCCCCGACGCCGTCGGCATCGGGATGTATCCGCAGAACCGGCACGACCGGCTGCGGATGTCCACCGCCCTCACCCACCTCGACCCGGCCCGGTCCCGGTCCAATCTGGTCGTCCGGGGCGACGCCGAGGTCGACCGCGTGCTGCTGGCCGACGGGCGGGCGGTGGGCGTGCAGGTCGCGGGGGAGACCATCGGCGCAGGCGAGGTCATCCTCTGCGCCGGCTCTCCGTACAGCCCGGCCCTGCTGCTGCGTTCGGGGATCGGCCCTGCCGACGAGCTGCGCGCCGCCGGGATCACGCCGCTGATCGACCTGCCGGGCGTGGGCACCGACGTGATCGACCAGCCCGGCGCGATCATCCTGGTGGTGCCCGAGCCGGAGACGGTGGGCGGCGACTGGCCGCGTACCCAGCTCATCGCGCGGCTCGCCGGCATTCCGGGCCACGAGGCCGACCAGGCGTTCTACCTGAGCCTGTTCACCGGGATGAGCACCTCCCGTGGCGCCGGCGCGGGTCTGGACCGGATCATCGGCGCCGACCAGGTCAACACCGTGATGATCGGCGACATGGCGATGGCGTCGCGAGGGCGGATCTCGGTGCGCGGCGCCGACGGGACGGCCCCGCCGGTGGTCGACCTCGGCTTCTACTCCGCCGACGGTGACCTCGCCCGGATGCGCGACGCGTACCGGCACGCGTGGGAGATCGCCAACCAGGCCGCCTTCACCAAGACCGTCGCCCGGTTCGCGCTCGTCGACGACGCGGTCGTGGGCGACGACGAGCAGTTGGACCACATGTTGCGCGCCACCACGTACAGCCGGTTGAACCTGGTCGGCGGCGCGCGGATGGGCGCGGCGCACGACCCAGGCGCGGTCGTCGACGGCCAGTGCCGGGTGCGTGGCGTGGCCAACCTGCGGGTGGTGGACGCCTCCATCGTTCCGGTGCCGCTGCGCGCGCCCGCCGCGTTGACCAGCATCATGATCGGCGAGCGCGGCGCCGAGCTGATCGCCGGTACGCCCCGCTAACGGCGCAGCAGCGTCGACAGTGCCGCAGCGGGGTTGGCCACGACGGCCCGCGCGACGGTGAGGTAGCCGTCGAGCAGCCGGACGGCGTCGGCCGGCGCCAGCCGTGGCGTGTGGAACAGCACCACCCGTAGCCCGTCCCCGCGCGGGGCGAGCGCCAGCTCGGTGCCGAAGCGGCTGCCGATCGCCTCCGGGACGAGCAACTCGAACTCGGTGTCGCCGGCCCGCACGCGGTGCGTCAGCTCGGCCATCATCTGGAACACCACGTCGTCGACCCGGCCGCCCAGGTTGGCGCTGCCGGTGGACACGGCCTGGTAGGGCTGCTCCTGGTTGGCGAAGGCGGCGGCGGTCGTCGCGTGGGTCGCCTGTAGCAGGGCAGCGAAGGTGGCGAACGGCGGCAGCCGGGTGCGCAGCACGACCATGTTGGCGCAGAAGCCGACGGTGCGTTGGCTCTCCGGCCGGCTCCGGTTGGCGAACAGCGAGGCGACGGCGAGGTCGCCCTGCCCGGTGACGCGGTGCAGGACGGCGTAGTAGACGGCCAGGGCCACGGTGAACAGCGTCGTGCGGTGTCGCCGGGCCAGGGCGCGCAGTCCGTCGGCGACGACGGCGTCGAGATCCCGGGCCAGCACGCCCGGGGTGGCTCCCGGTGGCGGCTCGCGGTACGGCAGCCGCGGCAGCCGCAGCCCGGTCAGCTGCGCGCGCCAGAACTCGCGTTGCCGGTCCAGTTCGGTGCCGGCCAGGCGATCCTCCTGCCAGGCCACGAACTGCGGGTACTGCCAGCGCATCGGGGGCAGCTCGGCGGGCGAGCCGGCGTAGAGGATGCGCAGCTCCTCGAAGAGCAACCCGCACGACCAGGCGTCGGTGACCAGGTGGTGCATGGTGAAGCAGAGGATCACCTCGTGGTCGGTGACCCGCCAGGCGGTGGCCCGGGTCGGCCAGTGCGCGACGTCCACCCGGGTGGCCAGCTCCGCGGTGACGGCCGCGTCGGCTGCGACGTGCGGATCCGGCTCACCGCGCAGGTCGACCACGGTGAGCTCGACGGGCCGCGGGTCGTGCACGAGCTGGGACAGCCGTGGCCCCCGGCCGGCGAAGGTGGTCCGCAGCGCCTCGTGCCGCGCGGTCAGCGCGGTCAGCGCCCGCCGCAGCGCCGCCAGGTCGATCTCGCCGGAGAGACGGCAGAGCAGCGGGCAGGTCAACGCCCCGTGGTCCGCCCGGTAGTGCTCGATGATGCCGAGCAGCCGCTGTCCCACGGAGGCCGGTACGGGTTGGGGTGCCACGGCACGACCGTACCGCCGGTCGTTGTATCTGTCATCAAGGGTCTGGCATCTTGTGTTGTCTCTCGGTACCTTGGGCGCATGTCTGGTCTGTCGGTGACCACCCCCGTGCGTGCACAACTGACGTGGCGGTACGAGTCCGAGATGCCCCGGGTGCTCTCCCTCTACGAACGGGCCAAGAGCGCACAGTGGAACGCCAGCACGGATGTCGACTGGTCGATCGAGGTGCCGTTCGGTGAACCGTTGCCCGACGACTCCGCGTTCGCCATGGCGTCCTTCGAGGCGTCCCCACTGGCGCGGCGGGGCCGCCCGATGTGGGACACCTTCCGATGGGAGCTGCAGTCCTGGATGGTGAGCCAGTTCCTGCACGGTGAGCAGGGGGCGCTGGTCGTCGCCGCGCGCCTGGTCGAGGTGGTGCCCGACCTCGACAGCAAGTACTACGCCGCGAGTCAGGCCGCCGACGAGGCGCGACACGTCGAGGTGTTCTCCCGCTACCTGCGCGAGAACGTGCCGCATCCGTACCCGATCAACCCGGCGCTGGCCGAACTCATCGAGGACCTGCTCTCCGACTCCCGGTGGGACATCACCGCGTTGGGCATGCAGATCGTGGTCGAGGCCCTGGCGATGGCCGCGTTCCGGCTGGCCAACAGCACCTTCCACGACCGTCTCATCTGCGACATCACCCGGCTGGTCGCCCGCGACGAGGCCCGGCACGTGTCGTTCGGGGTGCTGTCGCTGGAGGGCATCTACCGGGAGATGACCAGCGCCGAGCTGGCCGACCGCGAGGAGATGGTGCTGGACTCGGCGAGCCTGATGCGACGCCGGTTCCTGCTGGAGGACGTCTGGGAGCGCATCGAGGTCGACCGGGCCGAGGGCGTCGACTTCGCCTCGCACAACGAACTGATGATCAAGTATCGGCAGGCCATCTTCGCCCGGGTGGTCACCGCCCTGGCCAACATCGGCCTGCTGACTCCCCGGGTCCGCGACGGCCTGGAGCAACTGGACCTCATCGGGTTCGCCGACCGCTCGATCCGCGTCCCCCGCGCCTGACCTGTCGGGAGTAGACATGCCAGTGCTGACCACGCTGACTCTGGACGGCATGTGCGCCGACGCCGCGTCGCTGCTCGAGGAGCCGGTGTCGCCCGACGACGACCTGCTGGAACGCGGCCTGGACTCGATCGGGCTGATGCGGCTCGCCGCCCGCTGGGCCGGCGCGGGGCTCACCTTCGCCCAGCTCATCGAGCATCGCAGCGTCCGGCAGTGGCACGCGTTGGCCCAACCGACGGACGAGGACGCGGCACCCGCCGACGGGCCGGCCGAGGACGACGACGAGGTGACGGTCGACCCGGCCGAGCCGTTCGCTCTGGCCACCATGCAGCACGCGTACTGGGTCGGACGCGCCGGGGACCAGGCGCTCGGCGGTGTGGGCGCGCACTTCTACAACGAGTTCGACGGCCGGCAGGTGGACCCGGACCGACTACACCAGGCGATCCGGGCGCTGGTCCGCCGCCACGACATGCTCCGGGCCCGCTTCCTGGACGACGGCCGGCAGCAGATCACCCCGGACAGCGCCTGGCCCGGCCTGACCCTGCACGACCTGCGCGACCTGCCGGCGGACGAGCGGGACCCGCGGCTCACCGACCTCCGCGCCACCCTGTCCCACCGCACCCTGCGGGTGGACCGGGGAGAGGTGTTCGACATCCAGCTCTCCCTGCTGCCCGATGGGGCGAGCCGGGTGCACGTGGAGATCGAGATGCTGGTCGCCGACGCGCACAGCTTCCGGGTGCTCCTCGCCGACCTCGCCAGCCTCTACCGCCGGCCCGACGAGCCACTGCCGGCCATCGGCTACAGCTACCCCCGCTACCTGGCCACCCACGAGCGGCGCCGGGCCGACGCCCGCGAGGCCGCAGCCCACTACTGGCGGCAGCGGGTGAGCGACCTGCCCGGCGGGCCCGACCTGCCGGTGGCCGTGGCCCCGGAACGCATCTCCGGGCACCGGGTGCTCCGGCACCACCACTGGCTCACCGGCGCCGACCGGGACCGGCTCGCCGCCCGCGCACGCGAGCACGGCGTCACCCTGTCGATGGTGTTCCTGACGGCCTTCGCCGAGGTCCTGGCCGCCTGGAGCAGCCGGCAGCGTTTCCTGCTCAACCTGCCGCTGTACGACCGCACGCCGTACCACGCGGACGTGCCGTTGCTCAGCGGGGACTTCACCAACCTGCTGCTGCTCGAGGTCGACGCCACCGACGAGGTGCCGTTCGTCGACCGCGCCCGCCGACTTCAGGAGCAGTTCGCCCGGGACGTGGCGCACAGCGCGTACTCCGGGGTGGACGTGCTGCGCGACCTGGCCCGCGCCCGGTCCGACCGGGGCGTGCTCGCCCCGGTGGTCTTCACCAGCGCGCTCAGCCTCGGCGACCTCTTCGGCGCCGACGTCCAGGAGTGCTTCGGCGACCCGGTGTGGACCTCCTCGCAGACCCCGCAGGTGTGGCTGGACAACCAGGTCACCGAGCGCGAGGGCGGCCTCTACCTCAACTGGGACGTGGTGGCCGAGCTGTTCCCACCCGGCGTGTCGGAGGCGATGTTCGGCGCGTACGTCCGGTTGCTGACCTGGCTCACCGACGGCGACTGGACCGGGTCGCCGCTCGCCCTGCTGCCCGAGGGGCAGCGGGCGGTCCGGCGGCGGGCCAACGACACGGCGGCGACACTGCCGGTGGGCCGGCTGCACGACGGTCTCTTCGGTTGGGCGGCCCGGGAGCCGGGTCGGGTGGCGTTGCTCGGTGACCAGGTGGCGGTGTCCTACGGTGACCTGACTGGGCGGGCGTTGACCCTGGCCGGCGCCCTGACGCGGGCCGGTGTCGGTCCGGGGGACGCGGTGGGGGTGTGCCTGCCCAAGGGCGTCGACCAGGTCGTGGCGGTGCTGGGTGTGCTCGCCGCCGGCGGCGTGTACGTGCCGGTCGGGGTGGACCAGCCGGCCACCCGGCGCAACCGGATCTGGCAGCGGGCCGGCGCTACGGTCGTCGTGGGCGACGGCGGTCTCCACCCGGCCGGCGACGGCGGTCCCGCCCTCGACACGCGCGTGCCGGTCGAGGCGACGGCGCTGGCGTACGTCATCTTCACCTCCGGCTCCACCGGCGAACCGAAGGGCGTCGAGGTCCCGCACAGCGCCGCCGGCACCACCATCGAGGCCATCCGCCAGCGCTTTCACATCGGTCCGGACGACCGGGTGCTCGCGGTGTCGGCGCTGGACTTCGACCTGTCGGTCTTCGACATCTTCGCGCTCCTCGGCGTCGGCGGCGCCGTCGTGCTGATCAGCGAGGAGCAGCGGCGCGACGCGAGCGCCTGGCGTCGGCTCGTCGGCGCGCACCGGGTCACCGTCTGGCAGTCCGTCCCCGCGCTGCTGGACATGCTGCTGACCGCCGCCGAGTCGGAGGGCGGCCTGGACCATCTCCGGCTGGCGCTGCTCGGCGGCGACTGGGTCGGTCTGGCCCTGCGCGACCGGCTGGTGGCGCTGCGCCCGGAGGCACGGCTGGTCGCCCTGGGCGGCACCACCGAGACCTCCATCCACTCGACCGTCTTCGAGGTGGGCGAGGTGCCCGCGCACTGGCGGTCCATTCCGTACGGGCGTCCGCTGCCCAACCAGCACTGCCGCGTGGTGGACGGGCGGGGTCGGGACTGTCCGGACTGGGTGGTGGGGGAGCTGTGGATCGGCGGTGCGGCGGTGGCGGCCGGCTACCGGGGTGATCCGGAGCGCACGGCGCAGCGGTTCGTGGCCTATGACGGGGTGCGGTGGTACCGGACGGGTGATCTGGGTCGGTACTGGCCGGACGGGACGTTGGAGTTCCTCGGTCGGGCGGACTTCCAGGTAAAGATCCGCGGACACCGCATCGAGTTGGGCGAGGTCGAGGCGGCCCTGACCGAGTGCCCCGGTGTTCGTGAGGCGGTGGTGGTGGCCGTCGGCAGCAGCGCCCGCCGGCTCGCCGCCGTGGTCGTGCCCGACGCGTCCGACCTGGACCCCGAGGCGTCACAGGCGTTCGTCGTCGACCGGCTGCCCTCGTACATGGTGCCGGAGCACATCTCGGTGCTCGACCAGTTGCCGTTGAGCGGCAACGGCAAGATCGACCGGGCCGCGGTGGCCGCCCTGCTCGCCGACCGCACCGACCGGCCCACCACCGTCGAGGCACCCGTCGGGCCGGTCGAGACGACGCTGGCCACCCTCTGGGCCGACCTGCTCGATGTGCCGACCGTCGGCCGCACCGACAGCTTCTTCACCCTCGGCGGGGACAGCCTGCTCGCCACCCGACTACTCGGCCGGATGCGGTCGGCCGGGCTGACCGGCGGCCAACTGCGCCGCCTCTTCGCCGAGCCGACACTCGCCGGGTTCGCCGCCGGGGTACGACTCGACCCGAAAACCGGGCTCACCGGCACGTTCGCCGCCGACCCCGCGCACCGCCACGAGCCGTTCCCCGCGACCGACGTGCAGCGGGCGTACTGGATGGGCCGGACCGGCGACTTCGCCCTCGGCGAGGTCGGGTCCCACTGGTACTGGGAGTTCGACGGCGCGGACGTGGACCTCGACCGGCTCACCGCGGCCTGGAACCGGCTGGTCCGGCGGCACGAGATGCTGCGGGCCGTCTTCGACCCCGACGGACGCCAGCACGTCCAGCCCGAGGTGCCCGAGGTGCGGATCCCGGTCGGCGAGGGCGAGGCCGCGCTCGCCGACCTGCGCGAACGGCTGTCGCACCGCGTCGCCGACCCGACCCGCTGGCCGCTGGTGGCCATCGAGGCCGCCCGGTACGGCGAGCGCCGCGTACGGCTGGCGTTCAGCTTCGACTACATCGTGCTCGACGCGCTCAGCATCGTCACCGTCTTCGCCGAGCTGTCCGCCCTCTACGTCGACCCCGACGCGCCGCTGCGCCCGATCGGCGTGTCGTTCCGCGACTACGTGCTCACCGCCCAGCCCGACGAGGCCGCCGTCGAGGCCGACCAGCGCTACTGGTCGGCGCAGGCGGCCGAGCTGCCGCCCGCGCCGCAACTCCCGCTCGCCGTCGACCCGGAACGGGTACGCGCCCCCCGCTTCGTCCGCCACGAGGCCCGCCTCAACCCCGCAGCGTGGACGGCCCTGGTCGACGCGGCCCGCGCCCACGGCGTGAGCCCGGCCGCCGTGCTCGCCACCGCGTACGCCGAGGTGCTCTCGGCCTGGAGCGGGCGGCCCGACCTCACCCTCAACCTGACCCTCTTCGACCGTCGGGAGGTCCACCCCGACATCGACCACGTGCTCGGCGACTTCACCTCGCTGCTACTCGTCCCACACCGACCCGGCGCCGCCGACGACTTCCTGACCCTGGTCCGGCGGTTGCAGGAGCGGATGTGGGACGGCATGGAGCACAACGGGGTCTCCGCCATCTGGGTGCTGCGGGAGATCGCCCGCCGCACCGGCGCCCCCGCCGCCACCATGCCGGTGGTCTTCACCAGCGCATTGGGCATCAGCGACGACCTGGTCAACATGTCCCTGCCGTTCGGTGAGCAGATCTGGGGCGCCTCGCAGACCCCGCAGGTGTGGCTGGACAACCAGGTGATGGAACGCGACGGCGGTCTGAGCATCAACTGGGACGTGGTGGCCGAACTGTTCCCACCCGGCGTGGTGGAGGCGATGTTCGCCGCGTACGTCGAACTGCTGACCACCCTCACCGCCGGTGACTGGGCGCGGATCGTGCCGGTCGGGCTCCCCGAGGGGCAGCGGGCGGTCCGCGACCGCGTGAACGCGACCACCGCGCCGATTCCATCGGGTCGGCTGCACGACGGGTTCTTCGCGTGGGCGGCCCGGGAGCCGGGTCGGGTGGCGCTGCTCGGTGACCAGGTTGCGGTGTCCTACGGGGACCTGGCCGGGCGGGCGTTGACCCTGGCCGGCGCGCTGACACGGGCCGGGGTGCGTCCGGGGGACGCGGTCGGGGTGTGCCTGCCCAAGGGCGTCGACCAGGTCGTGGCGGTGCTGGGTGTGCTCGCCGCCGGCGGCGTGTACGTGCCGGTCGGTGTGGACCAGCCGGTGGTCCGCCGGGAGCGGATCCTCACCCGGGCCGACGTGAAGACGGTCATCGGCGCGGACGGGCTCGACCCGGCCGGCGACAGCGGTCCCGCCCTCGACGCGTGCATGCCGGTCGAGGCGACGGCGCTCGCGTACGTCATCTTCACCTCCGGCTCCACCGGCGAGCCCAAGGGCGTCGAGGTGTCCCACGCGGCGGCCGTGAACACCCTCGCGGCCGTCAGCAACCGCCTGCGCCTCGACGCGGACGACCGGGTGCTGGCGGTGTCCGCGCTGGACTTCGACCTGTCGGTGTTCGACATCTTCGCGCTCCTCGGCGTCGGCGGCGCCGTCGTACTCGTCGAGGAGGGGCAGCGGCGGGACGCCCGCACCTGGCTGCGATTGGTCGGCGAGCACGGCGTCACCGTCTGGAACACCGTGCCCGCCCTGCTCGACATGCTGCTCACCGCGGCCGGCGACGAACCGCTCGGCACGCTGCGGCACGCCCTGGTCTCCGGCGACTGGGTCGGTCTGGACCTGCGCGACCGGCTGGTGGCGCTGCACCCGGACGCCCGGCTCACCGCCCTCGGCGGCGCCACCGAAGCGGCCATCTGGTCCAACGCGTTCGACGTGGACGGGGTGCCGGCGCACTGGCGGTCCATTCCGTACGGGCTTCCGCTGCCCAACCAGCGCTACCGGGTGGTGGACGGGCGGGGTCGGGACTGTCCGGACTGGGTGGTGGGGGAGTTGTGGATCGGCGGTGCGGCGGTGGCGGCCGGCTACCGGGGTGATCCGGAACGGACGGCGCAGCGGTTCGTGACGTATGACGGGGTGCGGTGGTACCGGACGGGTGATCTGGGTCGGTACTGGCCGGACGGGACGTTGGAGTTCCTCGGTCGGGCGGACTTCCAGGTAAAGATCCGCGGACACCGCATCGAGCTGGGCGAGGTCGAGGCGGCCCTGACCGAGTGCCCGGGTGTCCGCGAGGCGGCGGTGGTGGCCGTTGGCAGCAGCGCCCGCCGGCTCGCCGCCGCTGTCGTCGCCGAGCCGGGCGTCGTCCTCGACCCGGACGTCACCAGCACGTTCGTCGTCGACCGGTTGCCGTCGTACATGGTGCCGGAGCACATCGCGGTGCTCGACCACCTGCCGTTGAGCGGCAACGGCAAGATCGACCGGGGCGCGGTGGCCGCCCTGCTCGCCAGCGGGGACAGCGGGCCGGCCGACGAGCCACCCCGACCCGGGCTGGAGAACGACCTCGGGGCGCTCTGGGCCGACCTGTTGAACTGCCCCGTCCCCGGGCGCACCCGGAACTTCTTCAGCCTCGGCGGGGACAGCCTGCTCGCCACCCGGTTGCTGGCCGTGCTGCGCGAGCGGTACGGCGTCGACCTGCCGATGCGGGGCCTGCTCGACCGACCGACCATCGCGGACCTGGCCACCGCCGTGCAGCACGCCGCCGGTACGTACGAGGAAGGGGCCATATGAACGGGCAGGACCTGGTCGCCGAGCTGGCGCAGTTCGGCGTCCAACTCTGGGAGGAGGACGGCCAGCTCCGCTTCCGGGCCCCCACCGGCGTTCTCACCGAACAGCGACGCGCCGCGCTGCGCCAGCACAAGGAACAGGTGCTGGCCGTGCTGCGCGACGCCGCAGCGCCCACCGCGGTGCCGCACCCGGAGCAGCGCTACGAGCCGTTCCCGCTCACCGACGTGCAGAGCGCGTACCTGCTCGGGCGGGGCGACAGCTTCGCCTACGGTGGGGTCGGCTGCCACGGGTACGGCGAGCTGGACTTCACCGAGCTGGACGTCGACCAGCTGGAACGTGCCTGGCACGAGGTCGTCGCCCGGCACGACATGCTGCGGGCCGTCGTCAACCGTGACGGCTCCCAGCAGGTACGGCCCGACGTGCCGGCGTACCGGATCGAGGTGCGCGACGCGGACGCGGCCGGCTTCGCCGACGCGGTGGCCGCCACCCGGGCGGAGCTGGACCACCGCCGCTACGACCCGCAGCAGTGGCCGCTGTTCGCGCTGCGGGTCACCCGCGGCCCGCAGCGCTGCGTCCTGCACTTCTCGATCGACTTTCTGATCTGCGACTTCGTCAGCATCAACATTCTGCTCGACGAGCTGGGCCGCCGGTACGCCGGTGACCCGCCCACCGACGAGCTGACGCTGACGTTCCGCGATCACCTGCTGGCCACCGAGCCGCTGCGCGGCGGCCCTCGCCACGAGGCCGACCGGGGCTGGTGGCTGGCCCGCCTCGACGACCTGCCGCCCGCTCCGGAGCTGCCCCTGCGCGGCGACGGCACCGCCGCGCCGCCCCGCTTCCGCCGCCTCGACCTGCGGCTGGACCGGACCGAGTGGGCCGGGTTGCGCCAGCGCGCCGGGCAGCACGGGATCAGCGCCTCCGGGGCGGTGCTCGCCGCGTACGTCGAGGTGATCGCGGCGTGGAGCGCCCACCCGCGCTTCACCGTCGACGTCACCCTGCTCAACCGGACGCCGACGCACCCGCAGGTGGACCGGATCGTCGGCGACTTCACCTCGGTCAGCCTGCTCGCCGTGGAGCAGAGCCCGGACGTGCCGGTCCAGGAGCGGGCCAAGCGGATCCAGGCGCAGCTCTGGTCCGACCTGGACCACCGCCGGTTCTCCGGCGTCGACGTGGTCCGCGAGCTGGCCCGCCGGCGAGGCGCCGACGCCGCGCTGATGCCCATCGTCTTCACCAGCGCCATCGGGCTGGGCGGCGACACCGGCGTGGAGGGCTTCGGCGAGCTGGGGTACGGCATCAGCCAGACCCCGCAGGTCTGGATCGACTGCCAGAACATCGAGCGCTCCGGCGGGCTGGCCACCAACTGGGACGTCCGCGACGGCGTCTTTCCCGACGGCGTGGTCGACGAGATGTTCGCCGCGTACGCGGCGCTGCTGCGCCGGCTGGCGGGCACCGACGAGGCGTGGGAGGAGCTGGCCCCGGTCGCGCTGGCGGAGGCGACTGCCCGTCGCCGCGCCGAGGTCAACGCCACCGCCGCGCCGCTGCCCGGCGGGCTGCTGCACGAGGGGGTCCTCGCCCAGGCGCTGCGGACCCCGGACCGGGTGGCGGTGGTGGCCCGGGACGGCACGCTCACCTACCGGCAGCTCACCGGTCGCGCCATCGCGGTGGCCGCCCGGCTCACCGAGGAGGGCTGCCGGCCCGGCGCCCTGGTCGCGGTGGTCGCCGACAAGGGCTGGCGGCAGGTGGTCGCGGTGTTCGGCGCGCTGCTGGCCGGCGGCGCGTACGTGCCGGTCGACACCAACCAGCCGCGCGCTCGCCGCGACCTGATCCTCGATGGTGCGGGGATCCGGCACGTCCTCACCGAGGCCGCCCGGGTGGACGGGGACTGGCCGGCGGGCGTGCTGCCGATCGGGGTGGACGACCTCGACGGGCCGGCGCCGACGGAGCTGCCGGCGCGGCCGATCGGCCCGGACGACCGGGCGTACGTCATCCACACGTCCGGGTCGACGGGCACGCCGAAGGGCGTGGTGATCACCCACCGGGCGGCCCTGAACACCGTGGCGGACATCAACAGCAGGTTCGACGTGACCCCGGACGACCGGGTGCTCGGCCTGGCCAACCTCGGTTTCGACCTGTCCGTCTACGACCTGTTCGGCCCGCCCGCGGTCGGTGCGGCGCTGGTGCTGCCCGCGCCCGAGCGGCGGGGCGACCCCACCCACTGGGCGGAGCTGGTCGCCGAGAACGAGGTGACCGTCTGGAACTCGGTGCCGGCGCAGCTGCAGATGCTCGCCGACTACCTCGCGGCCGCGCCGATGGTCCGGATCCCCTCGCTGCGGTTGGCCCTGCTCAGCGGCGACTGGATTCCGGTCACCCTGCCGGACCAGATCCGCGACCTGGTCCCCGGCCTGGCCGTGGTCAGCCTCGGCGGCGCGACCGAGGCCGCCATCTGGTCGATCATCCACCCGATCGGCCGGGTCGACCCGTCCTGGCGCAGCATCCCGTACGGGGTGCCGCTGACCAACCAGACCTGGCACGTGCGCGATGCCGCGTTGCGGCCCCGTCTGGACTGGGTCACCGGGGAGTTGTACATCGGCGGGGCCGGGCTGGCCCTCGGCTATCTCGGCGACGAGGCACGTACCGCCGAGCGGTTCGTCACCGACCCGGCCAGCGGCGAACGGTTGTACCGCACCGGCGACCTCGGCCGCTACCTGCCCGACGGCACCATCGAGTTCCTCGGCCGGGAGGACTTCCAGGTCAAGATCCGCGGCCATCGGATCGAGCTGGCCGAGGTCGAGTCGGCGCTGCTGGCGCACCCCGCCGTGGGCGGGGCGATCGCGGTGGTGGACGGTGACCGTCCACTGGAGAAGCGGCTGGCCGCCGCCGTCCAGCCCGCCGCCGTCGAGCCCGGCCCCGGGCAGCCGCTCGACCCGGCCGGGCCCACCGCCGCCGGGGCCGCCCTGGTCGCCGGCACCGACCTGGGCGCCTACGAGGCGTACCTGCACGAGCTGGACCGCCTCGGTCTCGCCGCCATGCTGGACACCCTGCGCGCCGCCGGCCTCGCGCTGGACGACCGCCCGCACAGCCTGGCCGAGGTGTACGCCGCCACCCGCGTCGCGCCCCGGCACCGCCGGCTGCTGCGTCGCTGGTTGCGGGCGCTCACCGACTCCGGGGTGCTGCGGCACGACGACGGCTACCGGCTGGTGGCCACGCCGCCGCCGACCGCGCGGGCCTGGGACGCGGCGGCCGAGCGGGCGGCGGCGGTCGGGGAGTCCCCCGAACTGGTCCGGTACTTCCAGGCCAGCGCCGTCGCGCTGCCGGCGCTACTGCGCGACGACGAGGACCCCCTCGCGCTGCTCTTTCCCGGCGGCGAACTGGCCGTGTCGGACAACCTCTACGCCGACGCCCTGTTCAACCGGTGGGCCAACACGGTCGCGGCCGCGACCGTCCGGGCCCTCGTCGAGCGGCTGCCCGGACCGGTGCGGATCGTCGAGGTCGGCGCCGGGTCCGGCGGTACGACCGCGGCCGTGCTCGACGCGCTGGACGGCCTCGACGTCGACTACCTGTACACCGACCTGTCGGCGTTCTTCCTCGGTGCCGGCCGGCAGCGCTTCGCCGACCGGCCGGGCATCCGCTTCGCGCAGCTGGACCTGGACGCCGACCTGGCCGGGCAGGGGATGCCGCCGAACAGCGCCGACATCGTGATCGCCGGCGACGTCCTGCACGCCACCCGGGACGTACCGGCCACCCTGGCGCGGCTGCGCGGCCTGCTCGCCCCCGGCGGACACCTGGTGCTGCTGGAGATGACCCGGGAGCACTACCAGATCATGACGTCGCTGGAGCTGCTGGTCCGGCTCGACGACGACCTCGGGGACTTCGCCGACCTGCGGCAGGGCACCGACCGGACGTTCCTCACCGGCGACGAGTGGCGGGGTCTGCTCGCCGCCGCCGGTGCGGCGCCCGTGCTCGACCTGCCGCCGACCGGTGACCCGATGGCAGGGCTCGGCATGCGGATCATCGCCGCGCAGGTCAAGGCCGACCGGCGGCGGGTGGTGCCCGACGAGCTGCGGACGCACCTGGCCGACCGGCTGCCCGACTACATGATCCCGGGCGTGCTGCAGGTGGTCGACGAGCTGCCCCGCACGGCGAACGGCAAGCTGGACCGGGCAGCCGTGCACCGGCTGCTGGTGGCGGCCACGACGGCCGGTCCCGAGGCGGCCGCCACGGCGCCGCTCACCGAGCTGGAGGAGCAGATCGCGGCCGTCTGGGCCGACGTGCTGCGGGTGGAGCGGGTCGGGCGGGACGCGGACTTCTTCGCCCTCGGCGGCGACTCGCTGCTCGCCGCCAAGCTCGCCGGCCAGCTCACCGAGCGGGTGCCGGCCGCCGCCGACGTCTTCTTCGACGAACTGCTGCGCCGGATCCTGGAACACCCCACCGTGGCCGACCTGGCCGACCACCTGGCCGCTGGCGGCGTCGCGGCGGACGAACAACCGGCGGCCAGCGACACCGGCGAGGTGGTGCCGTTGGCCGGTGCGGGCCCGCCCCGGTACATCCTGGTGCACGACGGCAGCGGCAGCCTCGACGGGTACGCCGGGCTGGCCGAGCGGCTGGCCGACTCGGGAACGGTGTGCGGGATCGCGGACACCGGCCTGCAGCGGTACGCCGGTCTCGACCCGGCGCCGCTGGTGCAACGCCTCGCCGCCGACTACACGGCGGCGCTGGCCGAGCACGTCTCGACCGGGGCGGTGGTGCTGGTGGGCCGGGGGGAGGCCGGGGTGCTGGCGTTGGAGCTGGCCCGGCAGCTCACCGAATCCGGGGTGGATGTCGCGCTGGTGATCGCCGACCCGTTCACCGGCGACGGCTACGGCAGTTCCCCGTACGCGGGAGACGTCACGCTGCTCTGCCCGTCCGAGCCGGACCCGGCGGGGGTCGACTGGTGGCGCGACGTGTGCCTGGGCGAGCTGATCGTGCGCCGGGTGCCGGACGACCCGGCCGGGTGGGCCGGACCGATCGCCGGGGACGGCTGACGTGGGGACGGTAGCCCTGGTGGGCGCCACCGGCGGGGTGGGCCGGAACGCCCTGACGCACCTGCTGCTCTGGGGCACCGACACCGTACGCGCCGGCACCCGTGACCCCGCCCGACTCGTCGCCAACGACCCGAGGGTCCACGTGCGGGCCGTGGATGTCACCGACGCCGCGAGCCTGGACGCGTTCTGCGCCGGCTGCCACACCGTCGTCAACTGCGCCGGACCGGCGGCCTCGATCGGCGACACGGTGGCCCGCGCGGCGGCGCGCACCGGCGCCGCCTACGTCGACGCGGCCGGTGACGACCCGCTGCACGCGGCGGTGTCCGCCCTGCCCGCAGCCGCGGACCGGGTCGCGCTGCTCTCCGCCGGGCTGATGCCCGGGCTGTCCGGGCTGCTCCCCGCCTACCTCGCGACGCAGGTGCCGGGAGCGCGGCGGATGACCGGGTACGTCGGTGGTCGCGACGGGTTCACGCCCGGCGCCGCCCTGGACTTCCTCGCCGCCGGGAACGCCGACTACGGCGAGCCGTCGGCCGCGTGGCGGGACGGCACGCGGCGCAGCCGTGCCCTCGCAGCCCGGGCGGACGTACCGGTGCCGTTCTTCGACGAGCCGGTGCTGCTGCAGCCGTACCTCAGCACCGAGACCGAGCGGGTGGCCCGCCGGCTCGGCCTCACCGACGTCGACTGGTGGTCGGCATTTGCCGGCAGCCGGCTGCCGGCCGCGCTCGCCGCAGGTGCCCGACGGGCGCGCGACGGCGCGACGGCGGCGCAGCTCGCCGACGCCGCGGCCGAGCTGTGCCGGGCGGCGGAGCTGGACACCTTCGGTCGACCCCGCTACCAGTTGCTGGTCATCGAAGCGACCGGCCCGGCGGGCAGCCGCGTGCTGGCCTGCCGGGGGGTCAGCGCGAACGCCCTCACCGGCGCGGCGGTCGCCCTCGGCGCGCTGGCGGTCGCCGCCGGCACCGTGCCACCCGGGGTGCACCACCTCGCCGAGGCGGTGGACCCGGCATGGACGGTGGACCTGCTGCGCACGAGCCCGGCGGTCACCTCGCTGCACGTCGACGACGGTCCGCTGGGGTCGCACGACCTGATCGAGGAGGGGGTGGCGTGAAACCGAGAGTGCTGGTCGCCGGCACCAAGTTCGGCCAGGTGTACCTGCAGGCGTTCCGGCAGCCCGACTTTCCGTTCGAGCTGGCCGGGATCCTTGCCGGGGGCAGCGCCCGCTCGGTCGCGTGCGCCCGGCATTACGGGGTGCCGCTGTGGACCGACGTGGCCCAGGTGCCCGACGACATCACGCTGGCCTGCGTGGTGATCCGCGGTGGCCTGCTCGGCGGGCCGGGCGGCGAGGTGGCTCGTGCGCTGATGCAACGCGGGCTGCACGTGCTGCAGGAGCATCCGCTGCACCACGACGAACTGGTCGAGTGTCTGCGGACCGCCGGCCGCGCCGGTGTCGTCTACCACCTGAACTCGTTCTACGTGCACACCGCCCCGGTGCGCCGGTTCCTCGCCGCAACCCGGGCGCTGCTGGCCCGGCAGCCGGCGCGCTACGTCGACGCGGCCTGCGGCTTCCAGGTCGCGTACGCGCTGCTGGACATCCTCGGCCAGGCCCTCGGCGGGGTACGCCCGTGGGGCCTGGCCCCGGCGGTCGAGCTGCCCGATCAGGTACGCCGACTGTCCCGGGTGGACGTGCCGTTCCGCAGCCTCGACGGGGTGCTCGCCGGGGTGCCGCTGACCCTGCGGGTGCAGAACCAGATGGACCCGGCGGACCCCGACAACTACGCGCACCTGCTGCACCGGGTCACCATCGGCACCGAGGCTGGCAACCTCACCCTGGTCGGCACCCACGGACCCACCGTGTGGAGCCCTCGGCCGGACTTCCCCCAGCAGGTGCAGGACCGGGGGGTGGGCCGGCCGCACTTCGCCGACGGGGAGAGCGCCGAACCCGACCACCTGGACGTGCCGAGCGCGCAGCCGCTGGCCGACGCCGTCGCGCCCAGCTACCGCACCGTGTTCGAGGAGGTCTGGCCGGCCGGCGTCGGGTACGCGCTGGGCAACCTGCACCGGGCGGCGCTGGGTGGGGAGAAGCTGGCCCGACACGGCCAGTACCACCTGAGCCTGTGCCAGTTGTGGCAGGACGTCACCACCCGGTTGGGGCCGCCCGACCTGGTGCACTCGGTCCCGCCGCGGATGCTCGTCGCGTCCGACGTGGCGGAACTGGCCGACGCCGCCGCCGGGGCAGTTGACGCGCCGCCGGCCGCGTCCCAGCTGCCGGAGCGGATCGGGGCGCGCCCGTGACCCCCGCCGTCCGCACCTGGCTGCGCTGCCCCCGGCCCCTGCGCTGGCCGGCGCTGCGTCTCGTCTGCTTTCCGCACGCCGGCGGCAACGCCGCCTTCTACCGGCCGTGGTCGGGTCAGGTGCCCGACGACGTCGAGGTGCACGGTGTGCAGTATCCGGGCCGGATGGACCGGGCCGGGGAACCCTTCGCGGCCGACCTGCCGACCCTGGCCGAGGGAGTCGCCGGGGAGGTGCGGGCGTTGCCGGCCGACGCGCCGGTCGTCCTGTTCGGGCACAGCCTCGGGGCGTCGGTGGCGTACGAGACGGCACGCCGACTGGACGGCCCCGGCAGCGTGCTGCGGGCGCTGGTGGTCTCCGGCCGCCCGGGGCCGGGCCGGCTGCGGGACACCAGCGTGCACCTGGCCGACGACGACACGCTGTGGGCGGAGACCGGACGGCTCGGCGGCACCGGTCGCGAGGCGCTGGAGCATGAAGGGATACGTGCGATCGCCCTGCCGGTGCTGCGCGCCGACTACCGGATCGCCGAGACCTACCGTCCGCAGCCGCCGGTGCCGCTGCGGGTGTCGGTGCTGGCCTGCGTCGGCGCGGACGACCCCGAGGTCACCGCGGACGAGGCCGGCGACTGGGCCCACCGCACCCGCGCCGGGTTCGCCCTGCACACGTTCCCCGGCGGCCACTTCTACCTGCTTCCGCGCCGCAACCAGCTCATCGAGACGATCCTGCGCGCCACGCACCGCAGCCCGGTGCCCACCTGGTCGGCGGCCGGCCCGTGATCCCGGCGAACCTGCACTACCACCGTGCCCGGGACCTGGCCGAGGCGCTGGAGCTGCGCCAGGCGTACGGCGACCAGTTGCGGCCGCTGGCCGGCGGGCAGTCGCTGCTGCCGGCGCTGAAGCTGCGCCGGGACCGCGTCGACACCCTGCTGGACCTCGGCCGGGTCGCCGAGCTGTCCTTCGTGGCGCACCGCGACGACCACCTGGCCGTGGGCGCGCTGACCCGTTACCACCGGCTGCTCTCCGACCCGCTGGTCGACCGGTACGCCCCGATGTTGGCCGTCGCGACGGCGGCGATCGGTGACCCGCAGGTGCGGCACGTGGGGACGGTGGGCGGCGCGCTCGCCCACGCCGACCCGGCCGGGGACCTGCCGCTGGCCCTGGTCGCGTTGGACGCGGTCGTGGTGCTGCGCAGCGTGGCCGGCACCCGGCAGGTGCCCGCCGCCGAGCTGGCCGTCGCGCCCGGGGTGACGGTCTGCCGTCCCGACGAACTCGTCACCGAGGTACGGGTGCCGCTGCCCGGCCCGGTGCGGTGGAGCTACCGGACCTTCGCCCGGCCGGCGCTGGAGTGGTCGGTGGTGGCCGTCGCGGTCGCCGACGGTCGGGTCGCGCTGGCCGGCATGGGCCCGACCATCCGGCGGGCGCACGGGGTCGAGGCGGCCCTCGCCGAGGGCGCCGGTGTCGCTGCGGCGGCGCGCGCTGACGAGGGGTGCGACCCACCCGACGACGTACGCGCCTCGACCGCCTACCGACGGCACCTGAGCCGGGTGCTGGTGGCCCGCGCCCTGGCCGATTCCGGCACCGTGGAGGGATCACGATGAGCATCGACGCCCGGCCCGGCACGACGAGCGTCACCGTCACCGCTACCGTCAACGGCCGCCCGGACAGCCGGCGGGTGCCGGCCCGCACCCTGCTGGTCCACCTGCTGCGCGAGGAGCTGGGGTTGACCGCCACGACGGTCGGCTGCGACACCTCCTCCTGCGGGGCGTGCACCGTGCTGCTCGACGGGCGGTCGGTCAAGTCGTGCAGCCTGCTGGCGGCGCAGGCCGACGGCGCCGAGATCCGCACCGTCGAGGGGCTCGCCGACGGCGACCGGCTGCACCCGGTGCAGGAGGCGTTCGGAGAGCACCACGCCCTGCAGTGCGGCTTCTGCACCCCCGGCATGGTCCTCGCGGTGGTGAGTTTGCTGGAGGAGAACCCGGGTCCGCTCACCGAGCACGACGTGCGGCACGCCCTCAAGGGGAACCTGTGCCGCTGCACCGGCTACCACAACATCGTCCGAGCCGTGCTCGCCCTCGACGAGGCCCGACAGGTCGGATGACCGCCAGACACCGGAAAGGAGGCCGACCATGTCGGCGCGCTACGTACTCGGGGTGAACATCGGCTTCCACGACTCCAGCGCCGCGCTGGTCCGCGACGGTGCGCTCTGCGGCCTCGTCGAGCAGGAGCGGGTCAGCCGCCGCAAGCACGCGGTGGGTCAACCGCCCGCCGAGGCCATCGCCGCGTGCCTGGCGATGGCCGGCATCGGCCCGCAGGACGTGGACACCGTCGCCATCGGCTGGGACTTCCGGGACATCCCGCTCGGGCGCAACCGGCGCTTCACCACCGACGGGCTGCGGGCCATGCTCTTCCCCGACCACGAGGACCTGATCATGCCGGCGGTCCGTTGGGTGCCGCACCACGTCGCGCACGCGGCCAGCGCCGCGTACAGCTACGACTGTGACGAGGCGGCGGTCCTGGTCCTCGACGGCGCCGGCGAGACGCAGTCGACCTCGTTCGGCCGTTACGCGAACGGGGAGATTGAGATCCTGCGCGAGTGGCCCGTCGAGCAGTCGTTGGGCTTCTACTACAACGCCGCCGCCGAGTGGGCCGGGCTGGGCTACTGGGGCACCGGCAAGCTGATGGGCCTCGCCGCCTACGGAAGGCCGGGCCCGGGCGCGCCGGTGCGGCCCGTTCCCGGCGGGTACGAGCTGGTCCGAGGCATGCCGACCGCCGAGGTCCCCACCCGGCGGGCCGCGACCCTCGGCCCGCTGATGGCGTACTACCCGGCCGTCGCCGAGTCCCTCACACCCGGGTTCGGCAAGCTGTTCCCGTACGCGCCGCGCACCGGGGAGGAGCCGATCGCGTACGCGGACTTCGCCGCGACAATTCAGCAAGGGCTGGAGGAGACGGTGCTGTCCCTGGCCGCCGAGCTGCGTCGGCGGGTCGACACTCCGGTGCTGGCGCTCGCCGGCGGGGTGGCGATGAACTGCACCATGGTCGGCGTGCTGGTCCGCAGTGGACTGTTCGACCGGGTCTACGTGCCGCCGGTGCCCACCGACGCGGGAGTGTCCCTGGGGGCCGCGCTGGTCTCCGCGCGGGAGTGCGGTGAGTTCGCGCCGACCCGGATCGACCATGCGTACTGGGGACAGCCGATCACTACGGAGGCCGGCGAGGCGGCGGCGGCTCGAGCCGGCATGGTGCACCGCCGCCTCGGTGACGACGCCCTGGCCCGCGCCGTGGCCGGTGAACTCGCCGATGGCCGGATCGTGGGCTGGGCGCGCGGCCGGGGTGAGATCGGGCAGCGGGCGCTCGGCGCGCGCAGCCTGCTGGCCGACCCGCGTGGCCGGCGCAGCCTGGAACGCCTCAACGTGCTCAAGGGGCGGGAGATGTGGCGGCCGGTGGCACCCAGTGTCCTGGCCGAGCACGTGTCCGAGCTGATCGACGGGCCGGTTGGCGATCCGTCGAGGTTCATGCTGGCCGCCGCCTCGTTGCGCCCGGAAGCGCGGCTGCGGGTGCCGGCGGTGACCCATGTGGACGGTTCGGCCCGGCCGCAGACCGTGCACCGTGACACCAATCCTGGCTACTGGGCGCTCATCGAGCAGTTCCGGCAGCTCACCGGCGTGCCGGCGGTGGTCAACACGTCGTTCAACCTGGCCGGTGAGCCGATAGTGAACTCGGCCGCCGACGCGGTGGACACCTTCGTGCGGGCCAAGGAGATCGACCTGCTGGTGCTCGGGGACGCGGTGGTGGCGCGAAGTGAGGCCGACCTGCCGGCCTGACGTGCGGAGGGGCCGCCCGACCGGGCGGCCCCTCCTTTCCCGCGGGTCCGGTGCTCAGGCGCGGGCCATCCGGCGGTCGCGCCGCCACACCTGCCGGAGCCGGTCGACGAAGAAGTCCCGGTTCACCCAGTAGAACTCCAGCCAGATGTTGTCCGGGTCGCGCAGCCAGATCTGCGACCCGGCCTCGTGCTTGGAGGTGGTGATGCCGGAGTGCGCGACGTCGATGGCGTCCAGGTGGGCGACCCACTCGTCCAGGTCGGCGCGCTCGGGCACGTGGTAGGCCAGGTGGTGCAGCCCCGGGTGCCGCTCGTCGAAGCGCTGCGGGCCGGCCTCGCCCACCTGGACGTCGGCCGGGCCCTCGATGCAGCCCAGCACGACCGAAGCGAACGACGCCGTGTGTAGCAGGGTGCGGAAGCGGAAGCCGGACTCGGGCGGGGTGACGTCGTTGACCACCACCATCTCGAACACCGAGCAGTAGAACGAGGTGCTGCGCTCCAGGTCGACGACGGTGAGGTTGATGTGGTTGCGACCGTCCAGGCGCGGCATCGGGCTCTCCTCAGGCCGTCGGGCCGGCCGCCGCGACGGCCGGTCTGCCGGCGGCCGGTTCGCCGTCGGGAGCGGGCACGGCCTCGAGGACCGACATCGACGAGGTCGGCGTGACCCGCGACAGGTGGAACCCGGCGCCGTCGAGCAGCGCCCGGAACTCCGGCTCGGTCCGGGTCCGCCCGCCGAACAGGGCGAGTGCCTTGACGTCCATCACCTTGCCGGTGTCGTCGTGGTTGCCGTACCGGCTGACCGACTCGATGATGACCAGCCGGCTGTCGGGCCGGGCGGCGGCACGGACGTTGCGCAGGATCACGGCGGCCTGCTCGTCCGGCCAGTCATGGATGATCGTCTTGAGCAGGTACACGTCGGCGCCGGCGGGCAGCGGGTCGAAGAAGCTCCCGCCGCGGATCTCGCACCGGTCGGCGACACCGGCCCGGGCCAGCACCTCCGGCGCCTCGGCCACCACGTGCGGCAGGTCGAGCAGGATCGCACGCAGCTCCCGGTGGCGGGCGAGCAGGCCGCTGGCGAAGGTGCCGTGGCCGCTGCCCACGTCCACCATCGTCCGGGCCGTGGCCAGGTCCAGCACCGACAGCACGGTCCGCAGCACGAACGGGTTGACGCTCTCGGCCGATTTCTCGAACCGGACGCACTCGTACGGATGGTCGGCGAAGTGGTCGTAGTACCGGGTGCCGCCGTGCACGTGCCCGAAGGCCGTCTCGCCGGTGCGGATGCTGTGCGTGAGCCGGGCCCAGGAGTAGATGTCCGGCGGCATGAGCGGAAAGCACTCGCGTACCGAGAACGGGTGGTCGCTGCGCAGCGGCTCGGCCAGCGGGGTGAGCCCGAAGACCTCGGGGGTCACCTCGGTGAAGATGCCCCGCCCGGCCAGCGCGCGCAGGCCCCGGGTCAGCGCGCCGGGGTGCGCGCCGACCCGCTGAGCCAGCACGTCCACCGGCAACGGGCCGTCGACCAGGTGGTCGGCGACGGCCAGGTCGCACATGACCCGGATGGTGAACGGAACGATGTAGTCGGCCAGTTCGGTGAGGCGGGTGACCGACGCGAGGTCGATGCGAGGCGTCGCGGACATGTTCGTACCGTATCCGGTCGAGCGTTGCGATACCAGATAGCATGCGAGACACTTGATACGTGCATCTCAATCTGTTCACCCAGTGCTCGCCGTCGCCGCAGTTCAAGGGGTTCTGGCGGCACCCCGCCGACCGCAGCGCCACCGGCTACCGCGATCTCGGCTACTGGGTCGAGCTGGGCCGCCGGCTGGAGGCGGCCTGTCTGGACGCGCTCTTCTTCGCCGACGTGCACGGGACCTACGACGTCTACCAGGGCTCCTGGCGGGCGGCCGTACGGCACGCCGTGCAGATCCCGTCGATCGACCCGCTGCTCGTGCTGCCCGCGATCGCCGCCACCACCTCCCGGCTGGGCCTCGCCGTCACCTACTCGACGACCTACCACGCCCCGTACGAGTGCGCCCGGGTGTTCAGCTCACTGGACCACCTCACCGGCGGACGAGTCGCCTGGAACATCGTCACCTCGTATCTGCGGTCCGCGTCCGCGAACGGCCTCGGGTCGTACCTGGACCACGACGAGCGCTACGACCGGGCCGACGAGTACGTCGAGGTGGCGCGCCGGCTGTGGGAGGAGAGCTGGGACGACGACGCGGTGGTCCGCGACGTCACCGCGAACGTCTTCACCGACCCGGACCGGGTGCGCGAGATCGGCCACGACGGGCGCTGGTTCTCCGTCCGGGGCCCGCACCAGTGCGAACCGTCGCCGCAGCGCACCCCCGTGCTGTACCAGGCCGGCGCGTCCGGGCGGGGGATGACCTTCGCGGCCCGGCACGCCGAGGTGGTCTTCCTGACCATGGCGGACCCGGCCAGCGGCGCGGCGCAGGTGGCCCGGCTGCGGTCCCAGGTGGCCGCGCACGGGCGCGATCCGCGTTCGGTCAAGGCTTTGCAGGGCAGCATGGTGATGGTCGCCCCGACCCGCGCGGAGGCCCGCCGGCGGGCCGAGGAGTACGTCGCGCTGTGGAGCGGGGACGGCCAGCTGGCCAAGTGGTGCGGCTGGATGGACGTGGACCTGGCGGCGTACCCGGACGAGACGCCGGTGGCCGAGATCGCCGGCCAGGGCAGCCAGAGCTTCGTGGGCTTCCTGCGCCGGCTCGGGCCCGAGCGCACCTGGACGGTCGGCGACGTGCGCTACCTGGTGGCCACCGCCCGCCGGCCCCGCACCAACGCCCCCGTGACCCTCTTCGGCACGGTCGAGCAGGTCGCCGACCGGATGGAGGAGTGGTGCTCGGTGGCCGACGTGGACGGCTTCAACCTGATTCCCTGCCCGACCACGCAGGGCATCGACGACATCTGCGACCTGCTGGTGCCGGAGTTGCAGCGCCGCGGCCTGTTCCGGACCGCGTACGACCCGGCGGAGCGGACGCTGCGGGAGCGGTACTTCGGTGCGGGGGCGCCCGTGCCGGCCCGGGTGCCGGCGCTGGACCCGCAGGCGGCGCCCGAGCCCACCCCCGCCCGCGGCTGACCGCCGGGCCGGCCCTTCCGGCCCGGCGCGGTGAATCCGGTTCCAGGGTCCGACCTCCGTCCCCACGGGGTGCGGTGCGTCCGGTTCCGGGCCGCGGTCAGAACATCGTGGTGTCGACGTCCGCGCCGGCCAGTAGCGCGCCGACCGTGGCGTAGCTGTCCCGGCTGTTGACGAAGTGCTGAGTCGCGGTGTTGATGTCGCGCAGTCGCCGTTGCAGCGGCGCGGAGTCGAACACGGTCGACGCGCCGGCCAGCGCGTACGCCGTCTGCACGGCCTGGAGCGCGGCGGCCGTGACCTGTGCGGCGGTGGCGCGCAGGCAGGCCCGGTCCAGTGCGCTGAGCACCTCGCCGCGGCGGGCGGTCTCCCAGGCCGCCTCCGCTTCGCGGTGCAGCAGTGCCCGGGCCGCGCGCAGGGCCACGTGGGCCTCGCCGAGGCGGTCGTGGAACACAGGGGAGTCGGCCAGCGAGCGGGTGCTGAAAGTACGCCGGCGGCCGGCGGCGGCGTGGGTCGCGGCGTCGCGGACGGCGCCCTGCGCGATCCCGAGGTCGACCGCGGCGATGAGCAGCCCAGCCTGGGCGATCCGAAAGACCGTGCGGCGCACGTCGTCGCCGTCGCCGACCAGGCTGAAGCCGCGGTGCTCGGGGCAGATCCGGTTGGCCGCGCGCACATCCTGGCTGGCCGTGCCGCGCAGGCCGAGCACCTGCCAGGTGTCGATCTGCTCCAGCTCGCCGGCGGGGAAGAGCACCATCCGGGTCAGCGGCGCCCCGTTGGGCAGAGTCCGGGGCGTGCGGCCGTCGAGCACGATGCAGTTCAGGTAGATCCAGCTCGCCTGGGGGCTGCCGGTCACGAACGGCCACTGGCCGTTGACCCGCCAGCAACCGGCGCCGTCCGGTGCCGCCCGGCCCTTCGGCGCGACCGCGCCGGCGCCCAGCACGTCCGGACCACCCGCGTAGATCTCGTCGCGGGCGGCCTCGGGAAAGCAGGCGAACAGCAGGTGCGCCAGGCCGACCTGGCCGATCAGCCAGCCGGTGGAGGCGTCCGCGATGGACAGCTGCTCGATGACCCGCAGCGCCTCGCCCAGCGGCAGGTCGGCGCCACCGTACGCGGCCGGCACCAGCATCCGCAGGCAGCCCGCGGTGCTGAGGTCGGCGAGAACGTCGTCCGGGAGCCGGCCCGCCCGGTCAATCTCCGCCGCCCGCTCGGCGAGGGCGGGGAGCAGTCCGTCGACCCGGGGAAGCGTACTGGTCACAGATGCACTCTATCGCCTCACTCGTATCTTGTTTAGCCTTGTATCTGCTATCAATCTCAGATAGACGTACTGGGGGAGGAGGTGACGAGCCGATGACCGTACGCGCCGTTGCGGGCTCGCCGCTGCTGAGCTGGCTGGAGCGTCCCCGGCAGGACCGGGGTGTGCACTTCGCCGCCGGGGGCGACGACTGGACCTTCCTGTCGTACGCCGAACTGGCCGACCGGACCCGGGTGATCCTCGCCGGCCTGCGGGCGGTCGGGGTGGTCCCCGGCGACGTGGTGTCCATCGTCGAGCCCGCCGGCCCCGACTTCGTGGCCGCGCTGTTCGCCGCGATGGCCGCCGGGGCGGCGCCCTCACCGATCGCCCCGCCGCTGGCCTTCCAGGACCGCGAGGTCTACGGCGAGCACGTGCTGGGCCTGCTGCGCGCCGCCGCGCCACGGGTGGTGGTCTGTGCGGCCACCCTCACCGGAGCCATCGAGCCGCTGGCCGCGACCGCCGGGGTGCGCCGGGTCCTCTCCGCCGACGAGTTGGCCGACGCCGCCGGCGGTGCCCGGGGCGCGGTCGCGGACCCGGGCCCGCTCGCCCTGCTGCAGTTCACGTCCGGCTCCAGCGGCCGCGCCCGGGGCGTGCAGGTGCCGCACGCGGCGCTGGCCGCCAACGTCTCGGCGATCCGGCGGTGGCTGGCCATGACCCCGGACGATCCCACCGCGTCCTGGCTGCCGGTGCACCACGACATGGGCCTCATCGGGTGCCTCGTCACCCCGGTGGTCAACACCAGCGACCTGTGGTTGATGCCGCCGGAGGAGTTCGTCCGCAACCCCGGGCGCTACCTTCGCTGCTTCGGGGCACGCGGCGCGCGCCTGACGTCGATGCCGAACTTCGGGCTGGAGTACATCGCCCGCCGGGTCCGCCCCGAGGCGCTGACCGGGCTGGACTTCTCCGCCTGGCGGGCCGTCATCGTCGGCGCCGAGCGCATCGACGCCGAGGCGCTGCGCCGGTTCTGCGCGCTGCTCATCCCATACGGCTTCGACCCGCGTGCCCTGCTGCCCGCGTACGGGCTGGCGGAGGCGACCCTGGCGGTCACCGGGCTGCCACTGGACGAGCTGTACCACGCCGTCGAGCTGCGCCCCGACCGGCTACAGCTGGGCGCGCGGGCGGTGCCGGACCCGGCCGAGCCGGTCGACGACGCCGTCCAGGCGTACCCGGTGGTGGGCTGCGGCCGGCCGCTGACCGGGGTGCGGGTCCAGATCGTCGACGAGGCCGGCGCGCCGCTGCCGGACGGGGTGGTCGGTGAGATCGAGGTGCACGGCCCGTCCGTCGCGCAGGGGTACGTCAACGAGGGTGACTCGGCGTCGCAGACCGCGCTCGGCGGTGGTGTGCTGCGCACCGCCGACGCCGGCTTCCTGCACGACGGGCAGTTGCACGTGCTGGGCCGGCTCGGCGACAGCATGAAGGTGCGGGGTCGGGCGGTCTTCGCCGAGGATCTCGAGTGGGCCATCTGCCGCCCCGGTGTGCCGGCCCAGCGGATGGCCGCGCTGCTGGGCCACCGTGCCGGCACCGCGACCGTCGTGGCCGTGTTCGAGCAGGCCCAGCCCGAGTGGCTGGCGCAGGCGGAGCGGGAGCTGCGCCGCCGGGCGGAGGGCGCGCAGGTGGTCATCGTGGACGCCCCGCGCGGCACCATCGCCCGCACCTCCAGCGGCAAACCCAAACGGCGCCAGCTGTGGCAGGCGTTCGTCGATGACCGGCTGCCCGGCACCGTGGTCACCACGGCACCGGCCGGTCAGCGGGACCAGACCGAGCAGACGACGACGGCGTCCTGAGGGACGTTCGGACAGGAGGCGGGAATGACCGACGCGACCAGGTCGACGACAGCCGAGGTGCGTACCGAGGTGGAGGTGCGCGACTCGGTGACGGCGATCGTCACCGAACTGGCGCCGAACCCGGAGCAGATCGAGGGGTCGGGTGACTCGCGGCTGGTCGAGGACCTCGGCTTCCACTCGCTCGCGCTGCTGGAGTTGGCCTTCACCCTGGAGGACGAGTTCGATCTGCCGCCGATCGACGAGACGACGGCACGCAAGATCGTCACGATCGACGCCGTGGCGGAGCACGTCAGCGACATCCTGCGGTCCCGCGGCGAGCTGGCCAGTTGACCGGGCGCCCGGGGCACGCACCGGGCACGGCGACCCTGCGCCCGTCTGCGCCCGGCGACGGGGACCAGCGGGCCAGGGCGCTGTCGCTGCGGCTCTTCCTGGCCATGCTGCACACCCAGGAGCTGCTGGCTGGCTACCTGGGTGCCCGGCTCGGGCTGTACGAGGCGCTCGACCGTGGCCCGGCCGACGTGGCCGAGCTGTGCGCGCGTACCGGGATCGACGCCCGGTACGCGCGGGAGTGGCTGGAACAGCAGGCGGTCGCCGGGTTCGTCGAGGTGGACGACGTGGCGGCCGCACCCGAGCGGCGGGTCTACCGGCTGCCGCCGGGGCACGCCGAGGTGCTGCTGGCCTCGGACAGCCCGCTGTCGCTGGTGTCGCTGACCATGATGCCGCTGGGCGGGGTGGCCGGGGCGTTGCCGGCGTTGCTGGACGCGTACCGCACCGGAGCCGGGGTGCCGGACGAGGTGTACGGCGACGACTGGCGGCACGGGCACTCGGGTGCCAACCGGGCGCTGTTCACGTACGCCCTGCCCGGCTGGCTCTCCTCGGCGCTGCCGCAGATCCACCAGCGGCTCCTCGCCGCACCGAGCCGGATCGCCGACATCGGTTGCGGCGCGGGCTGGGCGGCGATCGCGCTGGCCAGGGCGTACCCCCTGGCGGAGGTCGACGGCTACGACCTGGACGCGCCGACGGTGGCCGCGGCGGTCGCGAACGCCACGGCCGCCGGCGTGGCCGATCGGGTCCGGTTCCACCGGCGCGACGCCGCCGACCCGGAGCTGGCCGGCCGGTACGACCTGGTCTGCGTCTTCGACGCGCTGCACGAGATGAGCCAGCCGGTGTCGGTGCTGCGGGCCTGTCGGCGGCTGCGCGGTGAGGGCGGTGCGGTGCTGGTGCTGGACGCGAAGGTGGCGCACCGGTTCGTCGCCCCCGGCGACGAGGTCGAGCGTTTCCAGTACGCCACCAGCGTGCTGCACTGCCTGCCGGCCGGTCTGGCCGGGCCCGGCTCGACGGCCACCGGGACGGTCCTGCGTCCGGCCCAGGTGCGCCGGTTCACCACCGAGGCGGGCTTCGCGGACGTGCAGATCGTGCCGGTGGACGACCGTTTCCACCGGCTGTACCACCTGACGGGCTGATGCGGGCGGTGGGGAAGGGGCGACCGGCTCCTTCCCCACCGCCCGCTCAGCCGGTCAGGTCGGCGCCCAGCGTCCGCTTGTCCACCTTGCCCACCGGGGTGTACGGCAGTGCGTCGCGCAGCTCCAAGCGGTCGGGCAGCTTGTACGCGGCCAGCCCACGGTCGGTGAGGAAGTCGCGCAGCTGTCCCAGCGTGGGGGCTTCCGAGCGCGGCACCACGACCGCGCAGGTCTTCTCGCCGAGCACCCGGTCGGGGACGGCGAGCACGGCGACCTCACGGACCGCCGGGTGAGCGAGCAGGTGCTCCTCGACCTCACCTGCCGGAACCTTCTCGCCGCCCCGATTGATCACCTCCTTGATTCGGCCGACCACGACCAGCTCACCGGTCGGGGTCCAGCGGACCAGGTCCCCGGTGCGCAGGAAGCCGTCCTGGGTGAAGGTGCGCGCGTTGTACTCCGGCACCCGGTAGTAGCCGCGCAGGGTGGTCGGGCCGCGCACGATCAGCTCGCCCACCTCGCCGGCGGCGACCTGCCGGCCGGTGTCGTCGATGACCTGGAACTCGTCGGCGCTCGACAGTGGACGACCCTGGGTGTGCGCGGCGAGCTCCGGCGGGTCGTCGGGGCGGGTGCAGCAGATCGGGCCCTCGGCCATGCCGAAGAAGTGCGCCAGGCGGATCCCCAGCTCCCGGGTCACCCGGTCGGCCACCTCCGGGCTGAGGTTGGCCCCGCCGACCTCGACCACCAGGCCGGTCAGGTCGGCACCGAGCATCGGCGCGAGGTCGGCCCACAGCGGCAGGAAGGGCGGCATCAAGGTGGTCAGGGTGACCCGCTCGCGGGCGATCAGCCGGAACGCCTCGTCGGGGCTGGGACTGCCGGCCAGCACGGCCGTGGCGCCGACCCACAGCGCGCCGAGCACGCCTGGGCAGCCGAGGGCCGCGTTGTGAGCGACCGGCAGTGCGGCGAGATAGACACCGCCCGGCCCGAATCCCATCGCCGCGGCGGTCGCCCGCAGTTGGTACGCGTAGTCGTCGTGGGTCCGCGGGATCAGCTTCGGCAGGCCGGTCGAGCCGCCGGAGAGCAGGAAGAACGCGACGTCCGACGGGTCCGGGGCCGCCAGCGGCACCGGATCGGCGTCCACCTCGGCCAGGGCGGTGAACTCGCCGGGGTCGCCGACCACGAACACCTCCCGCAGCGACGGCGTGTCGGCGCGTACGTCGGCGGCGAGCTTGCGCAGGTCGTACCCCTGGACCTGGTCGACGGTCACGTAGGCGACCGCCTCGGTGTGCGCGCACAGGTGGCCGATCTCGGCACGCCGGTGCGCCGGCAGCGCCAGCACGGGCATGGCGCCCAGGCGGAACAGTGCCAGGCATACCACCACGAACTCGACGCTGTTGGGCAGTTGGACCACCACCCGGTCGTACCGGCCGACGCCGCGAGCCAGCAGCCCGGCGGCCATCCGGTCGGCGCGGCGGTCGAGGTCGCCGTAGGTCACCCGCTGCTCGCCGGTGACCAGCGCGGTGCGCTCAGGGTCCGTGCGGGCCCACTCCCGGCCCAGGTCGGCGAGCGACTCGCCGCGCCAGTAGCCCTCCGCGCGGTAACGCTCGGCCAGCTCCCGCGGCCAGCTCACACATCCGTCCAGCATCCAGTGCCTCCCGCGAACGACGGTGACAGCGACCCTGAACACAAGCTAGTGTGCAGATACACGGGATACAAGACACGTGATAGTGGAGGCGGTTGATGCTGGCGGCGCGGCCCCGTACCAACCTTGGTGCGTTGACCCGGCTCACCGAACTCGCCGACTACATCGTGCCGTTCGCCCTCCGGGTGATCGCCGAGCTGGGCGTGGCCGACCAGCTCGTCGACGGGCCGCGACCGGTGACCGACCTGGCCGAGGCCACCGGCGCGCACGCGCCGTCGCTGCTGCGCGCCCTGCGGGCACTCGCCGGCAAGGGCATCTTCACCGAGGTCGAGCCGGAGGTGTTCGGGCTGACCAGACTCGCCGAGCCGCTGCGCACCGACCACCCGTTGTCGCTGCGCGACGCGTACCCGCTGATGGCCGCGGACGTGCGCGCCTGGGCCGTGCTCGGCCGGTGCCTGCGCACCGGGGAGGCCGCCTTTCCCCGGGTCCACGGCACCGACTACTGGTCGTACCTGGCCGGGCATCCAGCGGACAGCCTCGCCGTCGACCGGTGGATGTCGAGCCTGACCCGGCTGCATCTGCGTACCGTCCTGCCGGCGTGGCCCTGGGCGCAGGCCCGGGAAGTCGTCGACGTCGGCGGCGGCGACGGCGCGTTCCTGGCCGGCATGCTCACCCGCTGCCCGCAGCTGTCCGGCACACTGCTCGACCTGCCCCACGTGGTGGCGGCCGCGCCAGCGCTGCTCGCCGCCGCCGGGGTGACCGATCGCTGCCGGATCACCCCGGGCAGCTTCTTCGACCCGGTGCCGGCGGGCGCCGACCTGTACGTGCTCAAGACCATCCTGCCGGGCTGGGACGACGCCGACGCCGCGGCCATCCTGCGCCGGATCGCCGAGGCGATGCGGCCGGAGAGCCGGCTGCTGCTGCTGGAGGCGATCATCCCCGCCGGTGACGCCTTCGACGTCGCGAAGCTCGTC
The DNA here is from genome assembly GCF_040608515.1 of Micromonospora sp. NPDC005173. Taxonomy (NCBI): domain Bacteria; kingdom Bacillati; phylum Actinomycetota; class Actinomycetes; order Micromonosporales; family Micromonosporaceae; genus Micromonospora; species Micromonospora sp. NPDC005173. The sequence goes on along the minus strand of NZ_JBEXIK010000007.1, from coordinate 102,487 downwards.
GACCTGCACACCCTGGTGCTGACCGGCGGCCGGCACCGCACCCGCGACCAGCTCGTCGACCTGCTGGCCAGCGCCGGCCTGTCACTGGACCGCATCGTCGCCACCCCCACGCTCACCGTGATCGCCGCCGGTCCCGCCGGGGCGCAGCTGACGTTCCCCTAGGAGGTATCGATGGCCCCGACCCGACCCCGGATCGACATCGAATCGGTGTTCCGACTGACCGAGCTGGCCGACTACATCGTGCCGTTCACCGTGCGTGCCGTCGCCGAGCTGGGCGTGGCCGACCAGCTCGTCGACGGGCCGCGACCGGTGACCGACCTGGCCGAGGCCACCGGCGCGCACGCACCGTCGCTGCTGCGCGCCCTGCGAGCGCTCGCCGGCAAGGGCATCTTCACCGAGGTCGAGCCGGAGGTGTTCGGGCTGACCAAGCTCGCCGAGCCGCTGCGCACCGACCACCCGTTGTCGCTGCGCGACGCGTACCCACTGCTGGAACCCGACATCGAGGCGTGGGCGCACTTCGACCACAGCATCCGCACCGGGCAGGCGTCCTTCGACCAGGTCCACCCCGAGGGCTACTGGCCGTACATGGCCGCCCATCCGCACGACAGCGCCCGCTTCGATGCCTCCCAGCAGGCGGCCACCCGGCTGGAGCTGCGGGCCGCGCTGCCGGCGTACCCCTGGGGTGAGCTGGCCACGGTGGTCGACGTCGGCGGCGGCAACGGAGCCTTCCTCGGCGGCATCATGGCCCGCTTCCCGGCGTTGCAGGGCACCCTGTTCGACCTGCCGCACGTGGTCGCCGAGGCCGAGCCGGTGCTGCAGAAGCTCGGTGTCGCCCAGCGGTGCACGGTGACCGGCGGCAGCTTCTTCGAGACCATCCCGGCCGGCGCGAACGCCTATCTGCTCAAGCGGATCCTCTACGGCTGGGACGACGACAACGCCGTACGGCTGCTGAGGGCCGTGCGGGCGGCGATGCGCCCGGACAGCCGGCTGCTGGTGCTGGAGCCGGTCGTCGAGGCGGGGGACCGGTTCGACGTCGGGCGCCTCTACGACCTGCTCCTGCTGGCCATGGTCGGCGGCGGCGCCCGCTCCCGCGAGCACATCGAACGGCTGCTGGACGTCGCCGACCTGCGGCTGGCCCGCAGCGTGCCCACCATGATGTTCCCGATCCTCGAGATCGTCGCGAAGACGGAGGCGTGAGCAGTGCGACTGGTTGTGGACTTCTCCCGATGCGAGAGCAACGCGATCTGTGTGGGTCAGGCGCCGGAGGTGTTCGACGTCGGCGAGGACGACCGGCTGCAGATCACCGAGCAGCCGCTGGAGGGCTCGCTGGCCGCCCGGGTGCGGGAGGCCGCGCGCCGCTGCCCCAAGCAGGCGCTGTCCGTCGTGGACGACTGACGTCGGTGGGCCGCCCGGTGACCCGGGCGGCCCACCGGGGGAGCTAGCTGGCAGTGCCCGCCGCCTGGATCGCTGCCCAGACCCGCTCGGCGGTCACCGGCATGTCGATGTGCCGCACGCCCAGGTGCCGGACGGCGTCGGCCACGGCGTTCTGCACCGCCGGCGGAAACCCGACCGCGCCCGACTCGCCCAGCCCCTTGGCACCGAGCGCGTTCACCGGGGTCGGGGTCTGCATCACGACCGTCTCGAACGAGGGCAGCTCGGCCGCACCCACCATGGCGTACCGTTGCAGGTCGCCGTGCAGCGGCGTGCCGTCGGCGGCGAAGCGGACCTCCTCCACCAGCGCCTGGCCGGCGCCCTGCGCCAGCCCGCCGTGCACCTGCCCCTCGGCCAGCAGCGGGTTGAGCAGCACGCCCGCGTCGTCGACCGCCACCGCCCGCAGCAGGGTCACCTGACCCGTCTCGGTGTCCACCTCCGCCACGGCCAGGTGCGCGCCGAACGGGCAGGTCGCGGCGGACGGCTGGAAGGTCGCCTCGACGCGCAGCCCGCCGTCCGGGCCGGCGTCGTCGGCGGCCAGCTCGGCCCAGTCGACGACCCGCCCGCCGGGCGCCCGGAACCGTCCGGCGGTGAACTCCACCTCGTCGCGGGGCACGCCCAGCCGGACGGCTGCCACGTCCCGGCCCCGCTCCACCAGGGCCAGGGCCGCCTCGCGGACCGCCATCCCGCCGGTCTGCAACGACCGGGACCCGCCGGTGCCGCCGCCCTCGGCGACCGTCGCGGTGTCGGAGTGGCGCACGTCGACGCGGTCCATCGGCACGGCGAGCACGTCGGCCGCGATCATCGCCCAGGCGGTCACGTGACCCTGCCCGTGCGGGCAGGTCCCCGAGTGGACGGTGAAGCGGCCGGTGTCATCGACCCGCGCCGAGGCGTACTCGCTGCGGGTGTCCGCGCCGGTGATCTCCACGAAGGTGGACAGGCCGATGCCGAGCTGCTGGACGTCGCCGCGCGCGCGGCGGGCCGCCTGCTCGGCGCGCAGCGCCGGATAGTCGGCCTCGGCGAGCACCCGCTCCAGCGCCGCCGGGTAGTCGCCGGTGTCGTAGCGGGCGCGGGTCACCGTGGTCACCGGGAAGCTCTCCGGTGGCAGCAGGTTGCGCCGGCGCACCTCGGCCGGGTCCATGCCGATCTCCGCCGCGTACAGGTCGACCATCCGCTCCAGCGCGGCGACCGCCTCGGGCTGCCCGGCGCCCCGGTACGACACCACGGGCGTGGTCGTGGTGGTGACGCTGGACGAGCTGAACTTCGCCCGCCTGATGGCGTACGGGCCGGTCAGCATGGTCCGGGTCCAGAACGGCAGGATCGCCCCGATGCGCGGGTACGCCCCGGCGTCCTGCACCACCTCCAGCGCGTACGACACGATCCGCCCGTCGCGGGTGCCGCCCAGCTCGGCGCTCTGCTGCTGGGCCCGGCCGTGCCCGGCGGCGATCATGCTCTCGCTACGGGTCTCCGCCCAGCGCACCGGACGGCCGAGCCGGCGGCCCGCCCAGGCGACGAGGACGTCCTCCCGGCTGGCGAACGCCTTGGAACCGAACGCCCCGCCGACGTCGCCGTTGACCACCTGGACCCGCTCCTCCGGCTCGCCGAGGGCCGTCGCGAGCTGCCCGCGCCACAGGTGAACGGCCTGGCTGCCGGCCCGGTAGCGCAACCCGTCCGGGCCCCACTCGGCCTGCCCGGCGCGGGCCTCCAGCGGGCACGGTGCGACCCGTGGGTTTCGCATCCGCTGCCGGACCACCACGTCGGCGCCCTCGTGTAGCTCGGCGCGCCCGGCCGGGCGACGGAAGCCGAGTTTGAGCACCATGTTCGTGCCGGCCTGCGGATGCAGAACCAGATCGTCGGCGAGCGCCCGATCCACGTCGACCAGCGCCGGCAGCGGCGCGATGTCGAGGTCGACGAGGGCGGCGGCGTCCACCGCCTCGGCGCGGCTGGTCGCCAGCACCGCGGCGACCGGTTCGCCGACGAACCGCACCACGCCGTCGGCGAGCACCGGTGTGGTCATCTTCTGGTTCAGCACGCCGGCCTCGGGCGGCAGCGGCGGCAGGTCCACGTCCGCCGCGGTGAACACCGCGACCACGCCGGGCGCCGTCCGGGCGGCGTCGGCGTCCACGCCGACCAGCCGGCCGTGCGCCACGGGGGAGCGGACGAAGACCAGCTCCAGGCAGCCGGGCACGACCACATCGTCGACGTACGTCCCGCCGGTGGTGAGCAGGGCCCCGTCCTCGGTACGCCGGACCGGTCGGCCGATCAGTGACATCTCTGCGACTCCTGGTTCTCCCGGCCCTAGGGCTCCCGGCGCGACGCCGGCTCAGGCCGGGGTGACGGCGAGCGGGATCGACTCGTACGACCGGAACAGGGCGTTGGGCTCGCGTACCGGCTCGGCGGCCAGGTCGATGCCGGCGAGCCGTCGGGCGAGCCGGTCGAAGACGACCGCTCCCTCGATCCGGGCCAGCGCGGCGCCGAGGCAGCCGCGGACGCCGCCGCCGAAGCCGACGTGCGGGTTGGGGTGACGGCCGATGTCGACGCGGCCCGGGTCGGCGAACACGTCCTCGTCGTGGTTGGCGCATCCGAGCAGGAGGAAGACCGAACGACCGGGCCGGATCACCCGGTCACCGACCGGGATCGGCTCCAACGCCAGCCGAGCGGTGTACTGGATCGGGGCGTCGAACCGGACGAACTCCTCCGCCGCGGTGGCCGCCAGCGCTGGGTCGTCGCGCAGCCGACGCCACTCGTCCGGCCGCTGCGCCAGCGCGATGCTGCCGGTGCAGACCATGTTCATGGTCGTCTCGTAGCCGGTGAAGCAGAGAAAGACGATGTTGTCGACGACCTCCTCGATCCCCTCGGCCGGGTCCGCCACGGCGAGCATCCGGTCCAGCAGGTCGCCGTCCGGGTCGGCGCGCCGGCCGGTGAGCAGGTCACGGACGTACCCGCGGAGCCAGGCCAGCGCCTCGTCCGCCGCCGCGCGGTCGGCCTCGGGCAGGAACGGTGTGAAGGCCCGGCCCAGGGCCGTCGAGCGGGGCCAGACCTCGGCCCGGGTCCGCCCCGCCGGCAGCCCGATGAGTTCGCAGACCACGGTCGCGGCGACCGGGAAGGCCAGCTCGGCCACGGCGTCCAGACGCCCGGTGTCCAGGGCCGGCGCGAGCAACTCGTCGACCAGCTCACCGACACGGCCGGCGGTGCGCCGGGCCACGCCGGGGCTGAACGCGCGGACGATCTGCTGGTGCAGTCTGCTGTGGTCGTCCGGGTCGCGGGTGGGGATGATGCGCCGGAACACGTCGCGGGAGAGGTCCTGCGCCATCCGGAACTGCGGGTCGTCCTCGGGGAAGGTGTTGCTGAGCCGACGGTCGCGCAGCAGCGCGGCCACGTCCCGGTGCCGGGTCACACCCCAGCTCGCTGGGCCGAACCGGCACAGCGGGCCGGCCGCCCGCATCCGCGCGTACGTCGGGTAGGGGTCGGCGACGACCTCGGGCGAGAGGGGGTCCATCCGCGCGGGCAGGACCCGCCCGGCCGGGCTCACCGCCGCACCGCCACGGGAACGCTGGCGTACGAGCGCAGCGTCCCGTCGGTCTGCCGGCGGGCCGGCCCTGCCGGGGTCAGTGTCGGGAAGGTGCGCAGCAGGGTCTCGAACGCGACCTGCGCCTCCACCCGGGCCAGGTAGCCCCCGAGGCAGTGGTGGTTGCCGCCGCCGAAGGACAGGTGCGGGTTCGGGTCGCGGGTGACGTCGAGACGGTCCGGATCGGCGAAGTGCTCCGGATCGCGGTTGGCACTGCCGATCAGCAGGATCAGCACCCGACCGGCGCGGATGGTGCGGTCGCCGACCTCGACGTCCTCCCGGGCCAGCCGGGCGACGCCCTGGATGGGGGCGTCGTAGCGCAGGAACTCCTCCACCGCGCGGGGCGTCAGGGTCGGGTCCGCTCGGAGCAGGGCGAGCTGGTCGGGGTGGTCGAGCAGGGCGGCCACGCCGGTGGCGATCAGGTTGGTGGTGGTCTCGAAGCCGGCGAAGAAGGCGAAGACCGCGTTGTCCACGATCTCGTCGTGGTCGAGCACGGCGCCGTCGTCGTCGGTCGCGGCGAGCATCCGGGACAGCAGGTCCTCGCCGGGTTCGGCGCGACGCTCGTCGAGGATCTCGCCGAGGTAGCCGCGCAACCACTCCACCGCGCGGTCGGCGGCCGGGCGGTCGTCGTCCGGCACGATCGCCGCGAACGCCTTGCTCAGGTCCAGCGCGTACGGGCGGATGCGTTCGTGGTCGGCCGGCGGGATGCCCATCAGGGCGCACACCACCATCACCGGCAGGGGAAAAGCCAGATCCGAGACCGCGTCGAAGTGTCCGGTGCGGGTCGCCGGGGCCAGTAGGTCGGTGACCATCGCCTCGATTCTCGGGCGCAGCCGGCGGACCAGTGCCGGGCTGAACGCCTTGGCCATCAGTCGCCGCAGCCGGCCGTGCTCGGGCGGATCGCGGTAGAGGATGATGCTGCCGAAGAAGGAGCCGGCGGCACCGTCCCCGGCCGACATCCGGTGGTAAGCCGCCGGAAACTCGCTGCCCAGGCGCGGGTCGCGGACCAGCCGGGCGACGTCGGTGTAGCGGGTGACGCCCCAGCTGCCCGGACCCATCCGGCACAGCGGGCCGGCCGCCCGCAGCGTCGCGTAGGTGGGGTAGGGGTCGGCCAGCACGGCAGGGTCGCGGGCGTCGAATCTCGGCGGCATGCCGGTACGGGCCGAGGTCATGCCCGTCAGTATGCTCAACCAAAGATACGAGAAGCAAGTACTTCCGAGATACGCGAAACACTATTAGGCTTCCGAGCCATGACCGAGACCGTGGTGAGCGCTGACCCCCGGATCATCGCGATGGAGTTGCTGATGAAGGCCCCGGCCACCGTCAGCAGCCCGTATCCGCATTACCACGCGTTGCGGTCCGCAGCGCCGAAGTACCGGATGGAACAGCCCGGCCAGGGCGTGGGATGGGTGCTCACCACGTACGACGACTGCCGTGCGGCACTGCGTAACCCGTCGCTGGACAAGTCGGCGCAACGCCCCCGGATGGGCGACTCCCGCGGCCGCGAGGGCGCCCGCACCCTCTTGTTCCTCGACGGGCCGGAGCACACCCGGCTGCGCGGGCTGGTCAGCCGGGTGTTCACCCCCCGCCGCACCGAGACCCTGCGCCCCCGGCTGACCTCGTTCGTCGACGGCCTGCTCGACGACATCACCCGCCAGATCGGCCCCGGCGGCGGCGAGGTCGACATCGTCGGCTCGTTCGGCTTCCCGCTGCCGGTCATGGTGATCGGCGAACTGGTCGGCGTGCCGCCGACGGACTGGCCGCTGCTGCGCCGGCTGACCCGCGCCGCCTCCGGCGGGCTGGAGATCTTCGCCCCGCCAGAGGTGCTCAAGGCATCCGACCAGGCGCTCGGCGAGATGGAGGAGTACTTCGCCGACCTGGTTCGCAAGCGTCGCGAGGATCCCCGCGACGACCTCGCCTCTGCCCTCGGCCAGGTCGAGATCGACGGTGACCGGCTCTCGGTCGACGAGCTGATCCAGGTCATCGTGCTGCTCTTCGGCGCCGGCTTCCAGACCATGACCGACCTGATCGGCCTCGGCACGCACGCGCTGTGCCGCAACCCCGACCAGCTTGAACGGCTGCGCGCCGAACCGGAGCTGACCCGGTCCGCCGTCGAGGAGCTGCTGCGCTTCGACTCCCCGGTGCACGTGCTGGGCCGTGCCGCGTTCGAGGACACCACCTTCGTCGACGGCACCCCGCTCGCCCGGGGCGAACACGTGATCACCCTGATCGGCGCGGCCAACCGTGACCCGGCCCGCTACGCCGACCCGGACGTGCTTGACATCGCCCGCTTCGCCGGCGCAGAACCGCCGGAGACGCCGCTGTCGTTCGCCTGGGGACCACACCACTGCCTCGGCGCGCAGCTCGCCCGCGCCGAGGGGCAGATCGCCTTCCGCCGGCTGGTGGACCGGTTCGCGGTGATCGAACTGGCCGACCCGGACGCCGACGAGATCGACCTCGAGTGGCGGCACAGCAGCACCTTCCGGGGCCTGGAGGAGCTGCGCATACGGCTGGTCCCGGCCTGAGCATCCCGAAACACGCGCCGACCAGGAAGGGAAGTCCATGCCGGAGGCGGTGATCGTCGAGGCGGTCCGGACGCCGATCGGCCGGCGCGAGGGTATGCTGTCCGGCCTGAAGGCCGTCGAGCTGCTGCGGCACGTCCAGGTCGAGGTGATCCGCCGGGCCGGTATCGAACCGGGCGAGGTCGAGCAGATCATCGGCGGCTGCGTCACGCAGGTGGGCGAGCAGAGCCTGAACGTCACCCGCAACGCCTGGCTCAACAGCGGGCTCGACTACGAGGTCGCGGCGAGCACGGTGGACGCCTCCTGCGGCTCCGCCCAGCAGGCCAACCACCTGATCGCGGCGCTCATCGCCGCCGGTGCCATCGACGTGGGCATCGCCTGCGGAGTGGAGTCGATGAGCCGGGTGCCCGTCGGCACCAACCTCTACCAGGGGCCCGGCCACTACAAGACCCCCGACTACCCGTACGACGACCCGCCGAAGGCGCAGTTCGGCGGCGCCGAGCGGATCGCGGCCCGGCAGGGGCTGACCCGCGCGGACGCCGACGCCTACGGGCTGCGCTCGCAGCAGAGGGCGGCCCACGCCCGCGCCGAGGGCCGGTTCGACCGGGAGATCATGCCGTTGCCGCTGCCCGACGGCACGGTCGTCGACGTCGACGAGGGCATCCGGGAGACCACCCTCGACGGGCTGGCCGCCCTGCGGCCGGTCATCCCCGACGGCATCCACACTGCCGGCACCATTTCGCAGATTTCCGACGGCGCGGCCGCCGTGCTGTGGATGTCGCGGGAACGGGCCACCGCGCACGGCCTGCACCCTCGGGCCCGGCTGGCGCACCAGGTGGTCACCGGCGCCGACCCCTACTACCTGCTCGACGGCCCCACCGTCGCGACCCGCAAGCTGCTCAAGCGGGCCGGGATGAACCTCGACGACGTCGACGTCGTCGAGGTCAACGAGGCGTTCGCGTCGGTCGTGCTGTCCTGGGCCGCGCACCACGACGCCGACCTGGACCGGGTCAACGTCAACGGCGGCGCCATCTCGCTCGGGCATCCGCTGGGCAGCAGCGGCACCCGGCTGCTGGTGACCGCCCTGCACGAGCTGGAACGCCGCGGCGCCGAGGTCGCCCTGGTCACCATGTGCTGCGGCGGCTCGCTCGGCACGGCGTCGCTGCTGGTGCGGGAGTAGGCGGGCATGGACATCGACATGCGCGGCGTGCCGACGCCGCCCGCCCCCGCGACCCGCGACGCTGCGGCCTTCTACGCCGACGCCCGCCACGACCTGACCGGGCCGTTGCACGGCGTACGGGTCCTGGACGTCACCAAGGTGTGGTCCGGCCCGGTGGCGAGCTGCGTCCTGGCCGACCTCGGCGCCGACGTGCTGCGGGTGGAGATGCCCGGCAACCGGGAGGGGCTGATGCCCCCGGACATCCCCGGCACCGGGCTGTCCTGGTTCCGGCAGAGCGTGCACCGCAACAAGCGCAGCATCGGCCTGGACCTGCGGCGCCCCGGCGCGGCCGAGGTGTTCCTGCGGCTCGTCGCCACCGCCGACGTGGTGGTGGAGAACTACAAGCCCGGGACGCTGGACGCCTGGGGCGTCGGCTACCAGGCATGCCGCGCGGTCCGACCGGACGTCGTGCTGGTCTCCGTCTCCGGCTACGGACAGTTCGGCCCCGACGCGGGACGGCCCGGCTACGACCCGACCACCCAGGCCGCCGCCGGCTGGATGGCACTCAACGGCGAGCCCGACGGTGCGCCGTTGAAGGCGCCCACCTTCCTGGCCGACGACCTCGCCGGCCTGCACGCGGTGATCGGCGCGCTGGCCGCACTGCGCCACCGCGACCGCACCGGCGAGGGCCAGCACGTCGACGTCAGCATGCTCGACTCCCTGCTCTTCTCCAGCAACGGCTACCTCACCCTCGGCGCCACCGGGGTGCCTTTGCGCCGCTGGGGCGACCAGGCCGACTTCGTGGTGCCGGCCGGCTGTTTCCGCTGCGCCGACGGTCACGTCTACGTGGCTGTCGCCCTGGACCGCTCCTGGCGTCGGCTGGCTGAGGTGGTCGGTCGCCCCGAACTGGCCCGGGCCCCCGGGTACGCCACCAACGAGGAACGCCGCGACAACCGCGCCACGGTCAACGCGGTCCTCGCCGACTGGTGCGCCGGGCGGAGCTGCGCCGAGGTGGTCGACACCCTCGACGCGAACGGGATCACCGCCGAGCGGGTCCGTACCTTCGCCGAGGCCGCGACCGACCCGCAGGTCCACGCCCGGGCGATGGTGCAGGAGACGGTGCTGTCCAACGGCAGCACCGCGCCACTGACCGGGCCGGCGGTCAAGTTCTCCCGGACGCCGACCGCCGTCCGCTCCGGCGCACCGGAACCCGGCGCCGACACCGAACGGGTCCTCGACGAGATGGGCGTCGACGCGGCCACCCGGGAACGGCTGCGCGCGCAACGGGCCATCGGATGAGGAGGAGGTGACATGGCAACGGCAGGTGACGCGCCGCGCTGCGCGCTGGTGACCGGGGTGTCCCGAGGGATCGGCCGGGCCGTCGCGCTGCGGCTGGCCGCCGAGGGGTACGCGGTGGCGGGCTGCTACAGCACGCCGAGCGAGGCCGCGGAGAAGACCCGGGCGGAGGTCGAGGCGTACGGCGTCGGGACCTGGTTCGGGCCGTGCGAAGTGACCGACCCGGCCGCGGTCGACGAGTTCGTCTCCGCCGCCGAACGGCACCTCGGGCCGCTCACCGCGCTGGTCAACAACGCGGGCATCACCCGGGACCGGCCCCTGGTGCTGATGGCGCCCGGCGAGTGGCACGACGTGATCGGCACCAACCTGACCGGCACCTGGAACACCTGCCGGACCGTCGCGTTCCGGTTCCTCAAGCGACGCCGCGGGGCCATCGTCAACCTCTCCTCCGTCGCCGGGGTCACCGGCAACACCGGGCAGACCAACTACGCCGCCAGCAAGGCCGGCGTCATCGGGCTCAGCCTGTCCCTGGCCAAGGAGGTCGCCGGGTACGGCGTTCGGGTCAACGTGGTGGCCCCCGGCTTCATCGAGACCGACATGACCGCCGCGCTGCCGGCCGCGCTGCGCGCCCGGGCCCTGGGGCAGATCCCGCTGGGCCGTTTCGGCGCACCGGCCGACGTCGCCGAACTGGTCGAGTTCCTGCTCTCCGAGCGGGCCGGCTACGTCACCGGCCAGGTGATCCGGGTGGACGGGGGGATCGTGCTGTGACCGCCGCACCCACGTTCAGCGCCGGGACCCGCCCCGCCGAGACGTACCAGGCCGCGGCGGCGCCGCTGCCCGCGATCGGCTGGGTCGAGGTGTCCGCCGGGCCGCGCGGCGGGATCAGCCTGCGCGCCGGCACCACGGTCGATCCGGACGACGTCTACCTGGGCGGGCACTTTCCGGAACTGACCGTCTATCCGGGCGTGTTCACCCTGGAGACGATCGGGCAGGCGGTGACCGCGGCCGTCGGCTACTGCGCGGGCCGGCTGCCCCAGCTGCACCGGTTGCGCTCCGCCCGGTTCCTCGCCCCGCTGCTCGCCGGGGACACGCTCACCGTCGAGGCGTCGGTCGGCCCGGTCGCCGAGGACCAGTCCTTCGAGGTCGCCGCCCAGTGCGTTCGCGGCGACGGGGTCCGCGCGGCGACGGTGCGGGCCGTGTACCGCTGGCCGGCCCCGGACGGGGAGGGCACCTGATGAGACTGGAGCACGGCGAGCTGCGTGCCCTGCTGCCGCACCGGTACCCGATGCTGCTGCTCGACCGGGTCGACAGCATCGAGCCGGGAACGAGCCTGGAGGCGGTCAAGGCGGTCACCGGCTGCGAGCCCTGTTACCGGGGGATCGCCGAGGGGCAGGCCCCCGACCGGTACGCGTACCCCGCCTCGCTGCTGATCGAGTCGTTCGGTCAGGGCGCGGCGGTGCTGTGGCTGCTGTCCCGCGGCCCGGGCGAGGCCGGGCTGCCGATGTTCACCGCGGCCCGCGACTGCGTGCTGCTGCGCCCGGTGTATCCGGGCGACGTGATCCGGCACCGGGTCCGGCTGGAACAGGTCGTGCACGGTGCCGCGTTCGCCTCCGGGTCCAGCTGGGTCGGGACCGACCAGGTGGCGGAGTTCGGCTCGATGATGGCGGTCGTCCGACCGGCCGACGCCATCGCCGGAGCCCGATGATGAGAGGAAGAGGGAACCCCGATGAGTGAACGGGAACAGCACGTGGCGGAGCTGCGGGAGATCGTGGCCGAGGTGCTCGAGTTGGAGCCCGAGGAGGTCGCCGACACCGCCGACTTCGTCGAGGAGTACGAGGCGGACTCGTTGCGGGCGATCGAGATCCTGGCCCGGATCGAGAAGAAGTACCGGGTGGAGATCCCACAGGCCGAACTCAACGAGATGCGCAGCCTCAAGGCCGTCCACGAGGTGGTGGCGCGACACGCCGGCTGGCAGGACTGACCCGTGCACCGCGTGGTCGTCACCGGGCTCGGTCCGGTGTCCGGCATCGGCATCGGCGTCGACGAGTTCACCACCGGGCTGCGCTCCGGCCGGTCGGCCGCCGCGCCCATCACCAGCTTCGACGCGAGCGGGTTCCCGCACCACTACGCCGGCGAGGTGCCGGCGTTCCGGCCGGAGGCGCTGCTGCAACGGCTGCGGGTCGCCGACTGGGGCCGCTCGGCGCTGTTCGCCGCAGCGGCCGCGCGGCTGGCCGTGACGGACGCGGGCCTGCCGCTGCCCACCACCGATCCGGGGCGCTTCGGCGCGGTCGTCGGCACCACCAGCGGCGAGTCGACGGTGGTGGAGCAGCTCACCGCGGAGCTGGTCGCGGGGGGCTACCCGGCCATGTCCGTCGAGGCGCTGCGGCAGGCGCCGGCCGAGCGGTTGTCCTACGCGGTGAGTGCGGAGCTGGGCCTGGCCGGGGAGTCGGTCACCCTCACCACCGCCTGCTCGGCCAGCAACTACGCCATCGGGTACGCGTACGACCTGCTCTGCTGGGGTGAGGCGGACGTGATGGTGGCCGGCGGCGCCGACTCGGTGTGCCGCTGGGCGCACGCCGGCTTCTTCCGGCTCGGCGCGCTGACCGAGCGGGCGTGCCGACCGTTCGACCGGGACCGCTCCGGCATCCTCACCGGCGAGGGCGGCGCCGCCCTGGTCCTGGAGACCCTGGAGCACGCGCAGGCCCGGGGCGCCCGGATCTACGCCGAGGTGCTCGGTTACGGCGTCAACTGCGACGCCCACCACATGGTCGCGCCCAACGAGGAGAGCGTCGCGGCGTGCATGCGGCTGGCCCAGGACAACGCCGGGGTCAAGCCGGAGGATGTCGACTACATCAGCACGCACGGCACCGGTACGCCCGCCAACGACCTGTGCGAGGCGCGGGCCATCCGGGCGGTGTTCGGCGACCGGGTACCCCCGGTCAGCTCGATCAAGTCGATGCTGGGCCACACCATGGGCGCGGCGAGTGGGTTCGGCGCGATTGCCACCACGCTGGGCATCCGGCACGGGTTCCTGCCACCGACCATCAACTGGGCCAACCCCGATCCGGAGCTGTCCTGGATCGACCCGGTGCCGAACACGGCCCGGGCGGCCACGGTACGGGTGGCGCAGAACAACGGGTTCGCCTTCGGTGGCAACAACGCCATCACGATCTTCGGGGCGATCCGGTGACCGGCCTGGTGACCGGCTGGGGGATTCTCTCGGCCGCCGGGGACTCCGTCAGCGAGTTGCTCGCCGCCGTGCGGGCCGACACCGTCGTCCGCACCGACGTCCGCGACCGCTTCGAGGAGCCGCTGCCCACGGCCGAGGCGCCGGCGATCACCGACTTCGACGTACGTCGGCTGCTCGGCCGCAAGGGCACCAGCTTTCTGGACCGGGCGACCGCGCTGGCCATGGTGGCCTGCGGGCGGGCGCTGGCCGACGGGGAACTCACGCCGGACGACGACAACCGGCACCGCGTCGGCGTGGTGCTGGGCACCACCACCGGCAGCCTGAAGTCCACCATGGACTTCTCCCGCGAGACGCTGGTGCAGGACAAGCCGTACCTGGTCAACCCGGTGTTGTTCCCGAACACGGTGATGAACTGCGCGAGTGGCCAGGCGGCGATCCGCTACGGGCTGCGCGGCGTCAACGCCACCGTGGCTGGCGGTCCGCTCGCCTTCCTGTACGCGCTGCGCTACGCGCTCAACGCCCTGCGCCGGGGCTACGCCGACGCCCTGCTGGTCGGCGGGGTGGAGGAGTACACGCCCAACACGGCGTGGGCGGCGGAGCTGACCGGCAGCGGCCCGGCCGGTGAGGCCGCGGCCGTCTTCCTGCTGCGCCGCCCGACGCCCGGCGTCACCGTGGCACCGCGCGCGGAGGTGCTCGCGGTGGCCACCGGTTTCCAGCCGGAGCAGACCGCCGACGGGCTCGCCGGCTGCGTCCGCCGTGCGCTGGCCACCGCGAAGGTCCGCCCGGCCGATGTCTGGGCGGTGGCCAGCGGTGACCGAGACGGCGACAGCCTGTCCGACGTGGTGCCGGCCGCCGCGCAGCGGCTGTCGGTGCGCCCGGCGCTCGGTGACTGCCAGGCCGCCGCGGGCGCGCTGGCGCTGGGCGTGCTACTGGCCCGGTACGCCGAGGACCCGGCCGCGCGGGGACGACCCGCGTTGATCATCGGCCAGTCCCGTGACGGCGCGGTCGCCGCGGCCGTGGTGCGGGGGTAGGACATGCCGGCGACCATCACCGCCAGCGCGGTCCGTACCTGCTTCGGCGACGGCCCAGCCACCTTCGCGGCACTGCTGCGGGGTGCCTGCGGTGTCGCCCCGCTGGGGCGGGCGGACCCGGCTCGGGTGGGTGTCGGCCACGGCTACCCGATCGTCGACGACCGGCCGTTCGGGCCGAGCCGCTGGCTGACCGACTGCGTGGGCGAGGCACTCGCCGCCGCCGGTGTCGATCCGCGCCGACAGCGGGTGGTCAGCCTGGTCGGCAGCGGACTGCGCGAGTCGGCGGAGGTGGAGCGGGCGGCCCTGGAGGGCAGGGTCGACTTTCGGACCGAGCGGCTGCACTTCGCCGGGGCGGTCAGCACCGCGGCGCCCGGCGTGCAGCGGGTGGTCACCCTGGCAAACGCGTGCAGCGCCGGCGGGCACGCCCTCGCCCTGGCGCAGGATCTGGTGGAGACCGGCGAGGCGGACGCGGTGCTGGTCGGCGGCACCGACGGCAGCACCGCCTCCATGCTCGCGATGATCGGTCGGGTGGCCAGCCGGCCGGCACAACGGGTGCAGCCCTTCGACGCCGACCGGGCCGGCGTGCTGCTCGGCGACGGCGCGGCGGTCCTGGTGGTCGAGCCGGAACGGCCCGGCACCGGCCTGGCCCGGTTGCTCGCCACCGGGCTGTCCTGCGACGCCGGGCACGAGACGGCCCCCGACCCGGCGGGCATCCTGCGGGCCGTCCACGACGCGCACCGCCGTGCCGCCCGCCGGCCCGACCAGGTCGACGTGGTGCTGGCACACGGCACCGGCACCGCGTTGAACGACGAGACCGAGGCACGCGTCATCGCGGAGGTGTTCGCCGGCTGCGAACCCGGCCCCCTGGTCACGGCCGTGAAGGGCGCCGTCGGCCACACGTCCGGCGGGTCGGCGCTGCTCAGCGTCGCCATCGCCGTCGAGATCCTGCGGACCGGCCGGGTTCCGCCGGTGGTCGGGCTGACCCGGCCGACGCCCGAGGCGGCCGGGCTGCGGCTGGTCCGTGACGCGACCGTCCGGGCCGACCCGCGGGTGGCCCAGGTGGACGCGTTCGGCTTCGGCGGCCTCAACGCCGTCACCCTCCTGGAGGCGTTGCGATGACCGGCCGCACCGACGCTGTGCACCTCGCGCCGAGCCGGTCCACGCCGGGCGGGTCGCCCGCCACCGAAGCGGGCCGGGTCGCCGGGGCCGGCACCGATCCGGATCGGCCGGTGGCCGCCGTCCTCGCCGCCGCACTGCACCTGCCCGGAGTCGACCTGCCAGACCTGGTGGGCCTGCCGGGCGGTGGAGCGGGGTCTGGGGCCGCCAACGAGGAGTCGGCCTGTCCTCCCGAGCGTGCCGCCGACCTGCTCGGCCGCAAGGGCCTGCTGGCCAAGGAGCCGGCCACCCGGCTCGCCCTCTGCGCCGTGCACCGGACGCTGGGCCTGCCGCCGAAGGCGCCGCGCAGGACCGGACCGGCGGATCCGCGTACCGCCGTGGTGGTCAGCTCCAACCTGGGCAACGTCGCCACCGTCGGCGACATCGCGCGCCGGCTGCGCGAGGGTGGCCTGCGGGAGGTCGGGCCGCTGGAGGCGCCGAACGCCTCCAGCAACGTGATCGCTGGGGCGATCGCCATCTGGTTCCGCTTCGGCGGACCGAATCTCACCGTCTGCTCCGGGGCCACCGCCGGTCTGGACGCGATCTGGCTGGCCGGCCTGCTGCTGCGTACCGGGCGCGCCGACCGGGTGATGGTGGTCGGCACGGAACCGGACGATCCGCAGGCCCAGACTCTGCACGCCGCCCGGGAGGGTGCCGTCGCCGGGCGGCCACTGCGGGCCGGCGCGGCCTGCCTGCTGCTCGGCCCGGCCGACGCGCCGCAGCGACCGTTGGCCCTGCTGGGGCCGGTCCGGACGGGCGTACCCGTCGACGGCCCCCCGCACGCGCCCCTGGTCGACTCGACCGTCCTGGCGGGTGACCACTACGGTGCCGCCGGAGTCGTGCACACCGCGCTGGCCGTACGGCTGAGCGGCGGCGAGGCGACGAGCGTGACGGTCCGCTGCGGCGACCCCGTCGACGGTGTCCGCGAGCTGAGCGTCCTGGCGGCCCGGCGATGAGCGGCACGCCACCCCCGGTCGCCGTGCACCGGCTCGCGGGCCCGGACGCCGGGGCGCCAACCGTGCTGCTCGCGCACGGCATGTCCGACGCCTGGCGGAGCTGGCGGCCCCTGGCGGCGCGGCTGCCCAGCGGCTGGCGGCTGCTCGCGGCCGAGCTGCCGTGGAAGGCCGGAACCGACCACGGCTGGCGGCGTCGGGGCACCCCCGGGTCCTGGCTGGCGGCCACCGTACGCGCCATGGCCACCCCGCCCGACGTCGTGGTCGGGCACTCGCTCGGCGCGAACGCCGTGCTGGAGATGCTGGCCACCGAACCGGACGTGTCGCCGCGTGGCGCGATGCTCATCGCGCCGTTCTACTGCCCGCCCGACCTGCCGATCACCTGGGCGGTGCACGAACGGGCGCAGGCCAACTTCGTCCAGATCATCGACGACGGGCTCCGCAACCGCCTCGGCTCCCGGCTGGCCGACCTGGACGCGGAGACCCTGGCCGCCATGCGGGACATCATGGTGGACCGGATCGGGCCGGTCGGCTTCACGACGCTGTTCGACCACTTCACCGCGACCGCCAGCCTGCCGCTGCACGCGGTGACCGTGCCGACCATGGTGCTCACCGGAGGCCGGGACCCCGGCCTGGACGGCCCGCGCGTCGGCGCGCTCCGGGCACAACTGCCCGACGCGCACGTCGTCGTCGAGTCCGAGTTCCACCACTTCTGTCATCTCGACCGGGCGGCCGAGGTGGCCCGACACGTCGCGGGCTTCGTCGAGAAGGTCTGCCCCGACCCCGCGATCCGAGGAGGTACGCCGTGACCACGGCGGTTGAGAAAACATCCGTGACGCTGTCCGCCCGGCCGGGGTTCGAGGGCGCGAACATCCGCACCTGGATCGGGTTCAAACACTTCGCGTACCTGGTGGAGCAGGGCGTCCTGCGGTGGTTCCGGGAGCACGGGCACGGCCCTGGCCGGCTGTACCACGAGCACGGGGTGGGGTTGTCGATCCGGGACTGCTCGCTGCTGCTGCCCGCCGTACTCGACGTCGACGACGAGGCCTCGGTGGTGGCGACGCCCGCCGCCAACGGCCGGTTCGCGGTCCGGATGAGTGTCCGCCGCGACGCGGACGTCACCGTGTGCCGGGCCCGGGTGCGGGTCGCGCTGGTCCGGGAGGCGGACGTACCACACAGGGCGCCGCTGCCGGCTGAGCTGTCCGGCCTGGTCGAGGAGCCGGCCGCCGGCGAGCCTGGCGTCGCCGCCGGCACGGATCCGGCCGAGACCCTGCGCGCCGTCGGCGCGGGCTTCGTGTGGCCCTGGCGGGTGCCCTACTTCTACTGCCAGTACTCCCAGCGCATGCAGCACTCCGGGTACGTCCGCCTGCTCGAGGAGGTGGTCGACCGGTACCTCGCCGACCGGGGCGTGTCGGTGGGCCGGATGCTGCGCGAGCGGGGCTGGATCCCGGTGGTCTCCCGGGCCCGGATCGAGGTGCTCGGCGACGCCCACCTCGACGAGCCCATGTGGATCACCTTCACCGTCACCGACGTGCTCAAGGACGTCACGTACGACGCACGGATGGACTGTCACGTGCTGCGCGCGGGACGCCTGGTCCGGGTGGCGACGGCCAGCATCCTGCACGGGTACGCCGTCAGCCGGGGCCCGGAGGCGGGCCGGCTGGCCACCCTCGACCCGGACACCGTGGCGGCCCTGACCGGCGAGGTTCGGTGATGGCCGCGAAGCGACCCCGCCTGTACTTCTCCTTCCGCAGCCCGTACAGCTGGCTGGCGGTGGAGCGGCTGACCCGGGCGCTGGGCCGGCCGCAGGAGGTGCTGGAGTTCGTCCCCTACTGGGATCCGGACGCCCGGACCGAGGCGGCGCTGACTGCCCGTGGCGGCACCTTCCACTACGTCCAGATGAGCAAGCCGAAGCACCTGTACCTGCTGCAGGACGCCAAGCGCCAGGCCCAGCGGCTGGGCCTGGCGATGCGCTGGCCGATCGACATCGACCCGTGGTGGGAGGTGCCGCACCTGGGCTGGCTGGCCGCCCGGGAGCGGGGTGCGGGGGAGGCGTTCTACCGGGAGGTGATCGCCGCCCGCTGGCAGCGGGGCGAGGACGTGTGCACATCGGAGGTGATCGCCCGGGTCGCCGAGCGGGCCGGGGTGGACCCGGCTGTGGTGCTCGACGCGGTCGAGAACTCCGCGGTCCGGGCCGCCGGGGTGGACTGCCTGCTGCGGGCGTACGAGGAGGACATCTTCGGCATTCCCTACCTGCGGCTGGGGCCGCACCGGTTCTGGGGCGTGGACCGGGTGGACGACTTCCTCGCCGCGTATGCCGAGCGGACCGGCACGCCGGTCACCACACCCGCGCCACCCGCGGTGCCGGCGGGCGTCGGCGGGTACGACACCGACACCGGAGGCGGCTGTGGCTGAGCGACGAGACCCGCTACAGGAACGCGCTCACCGCCGGCGGCAGTTGGTGCTGACGTTGCGTGCCTTCGCCCTGGCCGGGTTCGACGAGGGCGCCGGAGGCCACGTCACCGCCCGGGACCCGATCGAGCCGGACACCTTCTGGATCAACCCGTTCGGCCGGCACTTCGGCCACGTCCGCGACGACGACCTGCTGCGGGTCGACCACACGGGGGACGTGGTCGACGGCTCGGGCCGGATCAACCCCGCCGGGTACGCCATCCACTCGGCCATCCACAAGGCACGCCCGGACGTGGTGGCCGCCGCGCACACCCACTCGATCCACGGTCGGGCGTTCTCGGCGCTGGGCCGGCCGCTGGCCCCGATCACCCAGGACGCCTGCGCCTTCTTCGAGGACCACGAGGTCCACGACGAGTACGGCGGGGTGGTCCTGGACGGCGCGGAAGGTGACCGGATCGCGGCGACGCTGGGCACCGGCAAGGCGGTCGTCCTGCGCAATCACGGCCTGCTCACGGTCGGCGGTTCGGTGGCCGAGGCGGCCTGGTGGTTTCTGGCGATGGAGCGCTGCTGCCAGGTCCAGTTGCTCGCCCAGGCGGCCGGTGACCTGGTGGTGATCCCCGCCGACGCGGCCCGGGCCGCCCGGGCGGACATCGGCACCCCGCAGATCGCCCGACTGAACTTCCGGCCGGTCGCGGAGCACGTCCTGGCCGTCAGCCCCGACCTCACGAACCGAACCACGCGCAGACAGGAGTGACGAGTGGCCGAGCTGCTGAAGACCATGGTCCGGGACCGGGCCGGCGACGTCGCGCTGACCGACGAGCGGACCACGCGGACGTGGGCGGAGCTGGACCGGTCGGTCGACCGGTGGGTCGGCGTGCTGCGCGGGGCCGGCCTGAACGAGGGTGACCGAGTGGCGTTCGTGCTCGGCAACCGGCACGAGACCTTCGAGGCGTTGCTGGCGTGTGTGCACGCGGGACTGGTGGCGGTGCCGGTCAACTGGCACCTCACCGCGCCGGAGATCGCCCACATCCTGACCGACTGCGACGCCCGGGCGGTGCTCACCGAGGCGACGTACGCCGCGACGGTGCGCGAGGCGGTGGCTCGCACAGCGGCGGGGCCTGACCTGTTGGTGACGGTCGACGGTGGGGACGGGTTCACAGCGGTGGACGACCTGCCGGCAGGCCCGGCGGTTCCGGCGGTCTCCGGTGGCGTGCTGCTCTACACCTCGGGCACCAGCGGACGCCCCAAGGGAGTGGTCAATCCGCTGCTCACGGTCGGCGCCCCGATCGATCGGGTGGCCGCCACCACCGAGGCGCTCGGCGGCGGGCTGGGCATCCCGACCGAGGGGCAGGCCCTGCTGGTCGGTCCCTGGTACCACTCGGCGCAGCTGTTCTTCGCCCAGTTTCCGCTGCTGCGCGGCTGCGGGCTGGTGATACGCCGCGGGTTCGACCCGGTCGAGGTGCTGCGACTCATCGACGAAGAGAAGATCACGATCAGCCATCTGGTGCCGGCCCAGTTCATCCGCCTGCTCCGGGTCGACGCCGCCGCCCGGGCGGCGTTCTCCGGTGCCAGCCTCACCCGGATCTGGCACGGCGGCGGCCCCTGCCCGCCGGAGACCAAACGGGCGATGATCGACTGGTGGGGGCCGGTGTTCGTGGAGTACTACGCCGCAACCGAGGCCGGCATCGTCACCCTCGCCGACTCGCACACCTGGCTCGCCCGGCCGGGCACGGTGGGCCGGCCGGCGCCGCCCACCGAGGTGATGGTGGTCGACGACGAGGGCCGGCCGGTGCCCGCCGGGCAGGAGGGGCGGGTTGCCGTCCGGCGGCCACCGGGCCGCGGATTCCACTACCACAACGCCCCGGAGCAGACCGAGCAGGCGCACGTCGCCCCGCACACCTTCACCGTCGGCGACCTCGGCCGCCTGGACGAGGACGGCTACCTGTTCCTCACCGGCCGCTCGGCGGAGCTGATCGTCACCGGCGGGGTGAACGTCTACCCGGCCGAGGTGGAGGCGGTGCTGCTGACCCACCCCGCCGTGCAGGACGGGGTGGTCATCGGGGTGCCGGACGAGGAGTTCGGCGAGCAGGTCCGGGCGGTGGTGCAGCTCGATCCGGCGTGGCCGGCCAGGGACATCGACCGGGTCCTGGACGCGTATTGCCGGGCCAGCCTGGCCGGGTTCAAGGTGCCGCGCTCGTATGAGGTGGTCGACCGGATCCCCCGCGAGCCCACCGGCAAGCTGCCCCGGCGGGCGTTGCGGGACCGCTACCGGCAGGCTCCGGTGTCGCCGAGTCTGCTCGCGGACCCGGCCAGCTACCTGAGCGGCGTGCCGCACGACGAGTTCGCCCGTCGCCGACGGGAGGCGCCGGTGGCCTGGGTCGACGAGGTCGAGCTGACCCGCACCGACCAGGACCGGTCGGTGCGCTCCCGGGGCCGGGGCTTCTGGGCGGTCACCCGGTACGCCGCGGTGTCCGAGGTGTCCCGCGACCCGGCGACGTTCTCGTCGGCGGCCGGCGGGGCGTTCCTCGCGGACCCCCGGACCCCGGAGGACCTGCACCGCAACAGGCAGCTTCTGATCAACATGGACGCTCCCGAGCACGCCTGGGTGCGCCGGCTGGTGTCGGGGGCGTTCACCCCGCGCGCGGTGGGGCGCCTGGGCGAGCTGGTCACCCGGCACGCCGAGGAGGTGGTCTCACGGGCGGTGGCCGCCCGGGAGGTCGACGTGGTGGCGGACCTCGCGGCCGAGTTGCCGCTGCTCGTCCTCACCGACCTGCTCGGCATGCCGCAGGCGGACCGCACGCTGCTGTTCGAGTGGAGCAACAACCTGGTCGGGTTCGACGATCCACGCTACGGCGGTGGCAGTGTGCAGCGGTACCGGGACACCTTCGCCGCCGCCTTCGGGTACGTCCGGGAGCTGGCGGCCGAGCGGCGGGCCCGGCCGACCGACGACCTGCTCAGCCTGTTGGTGCACGCCGAGGCCAACGGCCGGGGCCTGACCGACGCGCAACTGTGCCAGCTCTGGCTGCTGCTGGTCATCGCCGGCAACGAGACCACCCGGCATCTGATCTCCAACGGGGTGCAGTCGCTGCTCGAGCACCCCGAGCAGCGGGATCGGCTGATCGCCGACCCCGACCTGACCGGGACCGCCGTGGAGGAACTGCTGCGCTGGACCACGCCGATCATGCAGTTCCGGCGAACCGCCACCCGCGACACGGTC
This sequence comes from Micromonospora sp. NPDC005173, assembly GCF_040608515.1. NCBI lineage: Bacteria > Bacillati > Actinomycetota > Actinomycetes > Micromonosporales > Micromonosporaceae > Micromonospora > Micromonospora sp. NPDC005173. The sequence continues at coordinate 80,553 of NZ_JBEXIK010000007.1, read as the reverse complement.
CTCGACGGCACCCGGATCGCCGCCGGGGACAAGGTGGTCATCTACTACGCCTCGGCCAACCGCGACCCCGCCACGTTCACCGACCCCGACCGGCTGGACCTCGGCCGCGATCCCAACCCGCACCTGGCGTTCGGCATCGGCCCGCACTTCTGCCTGGGCGCGCACCTGGCCCGGCTGGAGATGGCGGCCTTCCTCACCGCGATCCGTCCGCATCTGGCCCGGCTGCGACTGACCGGACCGGTGCGCCGGATGCGGACCAATTTCATGAACGCCATCACCGCGATGCCCGCGCGCTTCGACGCCCCGCCGGAAGGGGAGTGACCTCATGCCACTGGACCTGCACTGGTTCCTGCCGTCGCACGGCGACGGCCGTGACCTGGCCGAGCCGGCCCGGGGCGGCGCCCGGCCGACCCGGGTGACCCGGCGGCCGCCGGACATCGGCTATCTGGCTCAGGTGGCCCGCGCCGCCGACCGGCTGGGGTTCACCAGCGTGCTCACTCCGGCCGGACTGTTCTGTGAGGACCCGTGGGTGGTGGCGTCCGCGTTGGCCGCGCAGACCGAGCGGCTGAAGTTCATGATCGCGCTGCGGCCAGGGCTCGCCTCGCCCACGCTGGTCGCCCAGATGGCCGCGACCCTGCAACGTCTCTCCGCCGGCCGGGTGCTGCTCAACATCGTCGCCGGCAGCGACCCGGACGAGCAGCACCGCTACGGCGACTGGCTGGACCACGACGCCCGCTACGCCCGGGCGGAGGAGTTCCTCGCCGTGCTGGGTGGCCTCTGGGGCGGCCAGCCGGTCGACCACAGCGGCGAGCACTACCGGATGAAGGGCGCGTTGCTGGCCCGGCCGCCGGCCACCGCGCCGGCCGTGTTCCTGGGCGGGTCCTCACCGGCGGCACAGCGGGCGGCGGCCCGGCACGCCGACGTGTACCTGGCCTGGGGTGAGACACCGGCCCAGCTCGGAGAGCTGCTGGGTCGGGCGCGTGACCTGGCGGCGGAGGGCGGTCGGACGCTGCGCACCGGAAGTCGCCTGCACGTGATCACCAGGGACACCGCCCGGGAGGCGTGGGCCGAGGCGGACCGGCTGCTCGCCGGCGTCGACTCGACGCGGATCGCCGCCGCCCGCCAGCGGTTCGCGCGTACCGACTCGGAGGGGCAGCGGCGGGCGGCGGCGCTGCACGCGGGCGGCAACGCCCGGATGGAGGTGTACCCGAACGTCTGGGCGGGCTACTCGCTGGTCCGACCGGGTGCCGGCGCTGCGCTGGTGGGCAGCCACGAGGAGGTCGCGGAGCGGATCGCCGAATACCACGCCGCCGGGGTCGAGCATCTGATCCTGTCCGGACAGCCGCACCTGGAGGAGGCGTACTGGTTCGGCGAGGGGGTGCTGCCGCTGCTGCGGCACGACGGTCTCCTCGATGCCGAGGCCGCGCGGCCCCCGGAGCTGGCGGTGGGCCGATGACGCCATCCGTCACGGAACGGCCGATGACCGTGCTGATCGGCAATCCGAAGCCGCACTCCCGGACGCGGACCGTCGCTCTGGCCACCGCGGCGGCCCTGCATGCCCGGCTGACCCACTGCCCGACCCCGGTCGGCGCGCCGACGATGATCGACCTGTCCGAGCTGACGGCCGAGCTGGTCGGTCAGGGCAGCCGGCCGGAGACCCTCGACGAAGTGTTGGAGGCGGTACGCCGACCAGGGCTGCTACTGGTGGCCAGCCCCACGTTCAAGGCGGCTTACAGCGGCCTGCTGAAGCTCTTCGTCGACGTGCTGCCTCGGGGCGCGCTTACCGGGGTGGTGGCCGTGCCGTTGATGACCGCAGCCCGGTCCGGTCACCGGCACGTCGTCGACACCTACCTGGGCGTCCTGTTGGCCGAGGCGGGTGCGTGCGTACCCGCGCCAGGTCTGTGCGTACTCGAGCGGGAATTCGACACGGCGGAGGTCGGCATCGAGCTGTGGGTGGACCGGGCGGCGCCTGCCGTGGTGGACGCGCTGGCCGACGTGCCCGACCCGGCGGCCGAGCCCGGCGTCAGCCGGCGTTGACCTCGGTGTCGTGCTTGCGGCGCATCCGGCTGATCCAGCCCTGCGCCGTGTGCACCGGGACGTCGAAGTGCTCGGCCACCCGGCTGATCGTGCCGACCTGCTCGTAGACCGCCTCCAGGTCCGCCGGGTCGGGTGCCCGGCGGTAGGCGCGCCCGGCCTTGAGCCGACTGAGCCGCTCCGGTTCGCCGGCCCGACGGGCCGGGCGGGGCGGTGGGGGCACGGCGGCGGTGGTCGCGGCGGTGCTGGTCGCGGCGGTGGTCGCGGGGACCGGCCCGACCGTCACGGCCGGGCGGGAGGCCGTTGGCAGGGCGCCGCCGACCGGGCGGCTCTTCTCCCGGTCCTGCGGCGGGATGAAGGCGCGCAGCAGGGCGTCGAAGTCGACGTACGGCAGCTCGCCGGTCAGGCCGGCGCTCTGTGGCGCCCGGACGGTGAGCTCCCGCACGACCGGGTGGCCGTTTCCGGTCTCCAGACGGACGACGGTCTGCGCCACCGGGCCGGTGATCTCCTCACCGTCGTCCTGCACGGGCACGATGGTGATGATGTATTGACTCACGACGATGCCTTTCCTGCGCATCTCCGGTTGAGCCAGTGCGGCTTCCGGCCCGCCGGTCAGCCCTGTCGGGTCTGGCCGGTAGTGGGAGACAAGATATCAGATTCTGGCTGCCAGAAGGCGAGATATCCGACACTCGCCACGGTACGCCTATCCTTCATCTCCGTTTGATTGTGGGCATCACCGATCAAATCGGGTTCTCCGGGGGGTGGACCCACGATCCTCGCCAGACCCTTGATGGTTGACTGCCCCGGAGACCAGCAGCGCCGCCAGCCCGGCCCGCGACGACACCCCGGTCTTGCGGAAGATGCGGGTGAGATGGGCCTCCACCGTCTTGACCGTCACGTACACCTGCTCCGCCGCCTCGGCGTTGCTCGCACCCGCCGCCACCAGGCGGGCGATGTCCCACTCCCGACGCGTCAGGGTCAGTTCCCCACCGGCGGTCGCGTCCGGCAGGCGCCCCGCCGCCCCGGCCGCGCGACTCTGCTCGCTGGCCACCGCCCGCCGCAACGGCGGGGAGTCGATCAGCTCAGCGATGCGGCGTGTCTCGGCGAGTTCGACCTCCGCCGCCGCCCACTCCCGGGCCTCGCACAGGGCCCGTGCCCGCACCAGCCGCGCCGACGCCTCCTCCAGTCGCCAACCCAGGGTCGCGAACGTGTCCGCCGCGGCGGCGGCCAACTCCGCCGCGCGCCGCGGATCGACCTCCAGGGCCAGCCGGGCCCGTGCGGTCCGGGTCAGGGCGCTCTGCCCCCGCAACCCCAACCGCTCGGCGTACCGCTCCGCCACGTCCAGCCAGCGCGTCGCCTCGTCCCGACGGCCGGCCTTGTGGGCCATCTCGGCCAGGGCCGAGGCCCAGCACGCACGGTTGGTCAGCTCGACCTGATCGAGATCGTCCCCGCCGCAGGCCCGCAGCAGCATCGACGTCGAGCCGGCCCGGTCACCGGAGAGGAACCGCAAGCGGATCGACACGCGCTGGCTCGCTCCGTCGTACCAGTTTTCCCGCCGGGTGCTGGAATCCAGAACGGCGATGTCGGCCAGATGGCGGGCCGCCGCCGGGCCGCTGCGCCACGCCACCCCGATCGCCCGGTACGCGCGCGCCAGCGCCACCAACGGGTCGATGCCCATGGCGACGGCCACCTCCTCGGCGTCCTCGCCCTCGACCTGGGCCCGGTCGAGGTTGCCCAGCCTGCCGGTCACCGCGCACCTGCCGATCAGCAGCCAGGGGGTCAGCGCCACCAGGCCAGCACGGCAACAGATGTCCAGCGCCCGGTCGAAGTGGTGCAGGGCGGAGCGTTCCCGCTCGTGGAAGTACTCGGCCCAGCCCAGCAGGGCCAGCAGGTCCGGGTGCCGGGCGAGGTCGGTGTCGGCGAACGCGTCCACCTCGGCCGACGCCCGGTCCAGCGTCTCCCGCACCGGGATCCCGCAGTCGGTGTACGCCGCCACGAACGCCTGCACCACCGCCGCCGTCGTGGCGCAGACGGGCTCGCCGGTCTGCTCGGCCAGCAGGTCCAGGCGCCGTGCGTGCTCCGCCGCGCCCGCCGATCCACAGAGGACACCGGCGATCGCCGCCTCGACGGTCAGCGAGAAGTGGGTGTGCGGCTCGACCCCTTCGTCCCGGTGCGGCAGCAGCAGCGCGTACGCGTCGAACGGCCGGCCCAGCAGCCGCTCCACGCGCGCCCGCGCGGCCAACGCCCGCAGCCGCTGGTCGCAGTCGGCGAGCGGGCGGCGGCTGAGCTCCTGCAGCAGGGTGCGGGCCTGGCGCAGTTGGCCCGTGCCGACCAGCGCGTCGGCCATGGCGAACTCCAGCCGCGTGCGGCGTGGCTCGGTGACCTCGGCGGCGGGCAGCAGCCGTTGGACGTTCGTCAACCACCGGATCGCGTCGAGTCGGGGCACCAGCCTGGTCTCCGCCGCCTCGATCAGCGCGTCGGCGGTCGCCGGCTCGGCGCACTGCCCGCTGGCCGACAGGTGCTCGGCGTACCGGGTGACCGGATGTCCGGCGTCGCGCAGGACGCTCGCCGCAGTGGCGTGCAGGCGACGCCGCCGGCCAGGGGGGAGCGGGCGGTACACCACGGCGCGGTCCACCTCGTGCCGGAACCGCAGGGTCGACGCCTCGGTGGAGTCGGTTCGCAACAGGTCGGCGGCCACCAGCGCGTCGAGCAGGTCGCTGGTGACCTCCGGGCCGCGTTCGGCCAGCGCCCCGGCCAGCGCCGGCTCGAACCCGTCCGGGCACACCGAGACGGCCTCCAACATCTGCCGCTGCTCGTCGGTCAGCCCGTCGAGGTCGAGCTGGACGGCGCTGGTGACGTCGACAGGCAGCTCTGCGGGCAGGTCACGCAGGGCGGCGACCGGGCCGTCCAGGGCGCCCGGCCGGTAGGCGAGCACGTACCGGGGCACACCGCCGGAGAGCCCGTGCACCCGCTGGGCGGCGCGTCCCTCCGGCAACCCGAGCAGCGCGGCGACGCTGGCGGGATCGAGTGGAGTCAGGGTGACGGCCCGGCGGCTCAGCTGGATCCCGGCGGCGAGCGCGACCCGTACGCGGGAGGGCATCTGCCGCGGCCGGTACGCGGTGATCCACAGCAGACCGGGGGGCGGCGCCTGCGCGAGTCGGCCCAGCAGTGCCGCCGTAGCGGGTGACACGGTGTGCAGGTCGTCCAGGAGCAGCAGCAGCGGCGGGCACCTCTGGGCCGCCCCGGGCGGGTCGGTTGCCGGCGGGCCCAGCAGTGTGCCGAGGGCCCGCTCGACCTGGTCCCCGTCCCGCCCGGCAGCGGCGAGCACCGGCACGCCGGCGCGTCGGGCCCGGGCGGCGACCTCGCGCAACAGCCGCGTCTTGCCCGTGCCGGGGTCGCCCACGAACTCGATCATGGTCGGCTGACCGTTGCGGACACCGGCCAGTGCCCGGTCGAACAGGTCGAGCGCGCAGTTGCGGCCGACCAGGGACTCGAGAGGGTCGCCCGACGGTGTCGGGGCGAGTTCCTCCTCGCTGGTGTTCATCGGCCACCCACGGCGCACCCTCGCGCGGCGCCGCCGGCCGACGCACGCCGCCGGGTGGGCGCGGTCGGAGGCACGCCGTGCGGGGCGGGAACGGCCGGGCGGCCTGGTCGGGCGCGACAACGCGGCATGCTTCGGTCCAGCTTCAACTGCCACCCTCCAGGATCTGTCCCGTTCGGGCCTCTCGGCATGCCCGATACCAGCGGTGCCAATTGCCGGCGCTCGGGTGAGCGGCAGATGCAACTCTATGTGAGCAAGCCAACAACGGCGATCACGCGACCGGTTGGTCCTATTGCCGAAGAGAGCAGATGTTGATACCCAAAAATCGAAAATGCGGACTTCGTTGTCGACGCAGCGCGTACCCGCCGTCGCGCTGAGTTCACGACAATGTGGGGTTTCCCCTACTGTCGCATCGGTCCTCGTCGCTTAATGTCGAACCCGGCGGTGCGACGCCTACGGGGGGACTTCGGATGACCGTTCATTACCGATCCTATCTGGACAATTCGTCGGATGCGGAGGTGATTCTGAACGACTCGGAGCGATGGCACGCATTTCAGTGTCTTTTGCCGCCCCGCGCCGCGGTGGCCGACGCGTTTCTCACCCGTGGGCTCAGCCCACTGCTGCACGACCTCCAGGCCGCTGGCGAACTGTCCGGCTGGTCATTCACTCGACAGTCCCCACGGTTGGTCAACCTCCACCTGCTGGGCAGCGAACCGCGACTGTTGTCGGCCCGACTGGCCGGGCTGTGTGTGGCGGTCGGGGCGAAGGGTCCCGTCCACGCCCCGCACCTCGCTGCCCCGCCGACCCGCGACCCACGGCTGGTCGGCGTGGCGGTCGACCTGATCGGAATGACCCCGGGCCGGCAGGCCCGGCTCTCCGCCGCCGTGGACCTCGCGATGGTGGCGGCCGTACACAACTGTCCCGCGCTGCGCGACGGGGGCGTGGCCGTCATGCCGGGCGCGCGCTGGCGGCGGATCACCGACGCGCTGGCCACCGAGTGTCACCCGTTGACCTGCTGGTCGCAGCTGCTGGAGGCGTGCCGTCGCGCGCCGGGGTACGACGGCGCGATGACGTTCGACCTGGTCCACCTGCTGCACAATCAGCTCGGGCTCAGCCCTCGTGACGAGCAACGGGTGCACGCCGACCTGATCCGCTCGCTGTCCCGACGGCGGAACGGCCCACGCCGCTCGCCCCGGTCACACCTGAGCGTGCTGCATCCCGGCGTGGTCCGCCCGAAGAGTTGAGTGCGCGGCGCCGGGGCGACGGATCGCCCCAGCGCGTGGCGTCAGGCCCTGGCCGGCGTCCGCGACTGGCTCATCGGCGAGGTCAGCCGGTGTGGCGTACCTCGGTGTCCCAGATCTGCGCCCACGGACGCCGCAGCCCCCGGCACACGTAGATCGGGCCACCGTTCTCGTCGTTGTCCACCTCGACCCGCTGATCCACCCGTCCGCCGAGCACGCATGCGTCGAACCAGGCGGTCAGCGGGTCGGGGCGCTCCCAGCCGACGACGATCACCACGTCGGCGTCGGCGGGTGGCCGGCCGAACTCGACCATGCTGTTGTGCCCGGAGTACGCGCGGGGCAGGTCACGGGCCGGGCCGTAGCGGGCCAGCGCTCCAGCCTCGCCGTAGTTGCCGGTAAGGATGACCGCCCGCGAACGCTCCTCGGGTGGCAGGCCACGATGGACGGTGGCGACCGAGTCGGCGAACGCCGGCCACCCGATGGTCTCGCCAGCGTCATAGTTGACGTCGAGCACGAAACCGGGCAGCCGGTCGGCCGGCAGCACCGGCAGCAGCAGCACGACGGTGGGCAGGAGGAACGGCACCGCGCCCAGCGCGAGCAGGCCCCGACGCAGCCTCAGTGCGCCACGCGACGCCCACGCGGCGGTGACCACCGCGCCAGCGGCGGTGAGCACCAGCAGCAGCGGCGCGTCGTAGTAGCCCTTGCCGCCGGCGAGCAGCACGATGCCGACGACGACCAGCCAGGCCCAGCCCACCGCCCGGTACGCCCGCCACTGGGGCCGGCGTAGCAGCGCGACGAGGCCGGCGATCCAGATCGGCACGGCGTACGGGCTGATGATGACGAACTGGAGGATGAGCGCGTCGAGGCGGCCACTGTAGGAGCTGTCACCGTCGGAGATCGAGGCGGCCACACCGAGCTGCGGGAAACCGTGTGCCGCCTGCCAGATGAGGTTCGGCGCGGCCAGTAGCGCGGCGAGCCCGGCGGCGGCCAGCACCCACCGGTCGCGCAACAGCCGGCGTGGCCCGGCGATTGCCAGCCCGGCGATCAGGCCCACGGCCAGCAGCGCGGGCAGCACCTTGTTGAGCATGCCCACGCCGAGCGCCAGCCCGATGCCGAGTGCCCACCGGCTGCCGCCGGTGCGCAGCAGCCGCACCGCGCACAGCGCCGCGGCCAGCCAGGCCAGCAGGTCGACGGTGGTGGTGCTGAGCAGGTGGCCGCCGGCGAGCACGATGCCGGAGAACGCGGCGAGCACCGCCGCGAAGGTCTGCCCGCCCCGGCCGGCGCCCAACTCCCGGGCGATGGCGGCGACCAGCAGGACCGCTGCGCCGGCCAGCAGTGCCGATGGCGTACGCAGCACCACCAGGTTGCCCGGCGCGATGGTGTCGAGCAGCCGGGCCAGCGCCGGGACCAGTGGACCCTGGTCGACGTAGCCCCAGTCGAGGTGCCGGCCGCAGAGCAGGAAGTACAACTCGTCGCGGTGGTAGCCGTAGCGGCCGGCGAGCAACAGCAGCGTCAGGCTGACCGCGCCGGCCACCAGCCACGGCCCCAGCGTGCGCGGGCCGGGCGACGGTGGCCCCGGCGGCCGGGACGTTGGGACCGGATGCTGGGGGCGGTCGGTGGTGGCGGCGGCTTCGCTCACGCACACATCATCACCGATGGGCCGCCGTAGCACTGGCCCGCCGCGTGACTGCTGGGGTATCAGCGCCCGACCCGGCAGTGCGGGACCGATCCGGCGAGAGTTCCATCAGCCCGCCTGTTGTTGGCCAGGGCGACGTCAACGAATGCTCCGACGCTGACCTGCGCGGCGTCCGCCAGCAGGGCGATGAGCAGTAGTCGATGCTGAGTGTGCTCCGGTTCGTCGGGTACGTCGGTGGCCGGCGGTCGGTGACCATCAGGGAGCAGTGCGGTCAGCAACTTCCTGTCCACTTTTGGTAGCCAGGCCTCAGAGTGGTCGACCTGCGCCTCCAGACGTGGCCACTGGTCCCGCCCGTCCGGGTCGAGTTCCTCGACGAGCAGCCCTGCGGTGTCCCTGAGGACCTGGTGCGCCCACGCGTGGGGCAGCAGCAGGAGGCGCCCGACGGACGTCTGGAACTGCCCGTGGTCCGTCCGGTTGGCCGCTCGTACCCCGGCCACCACGGCGTTCCACAGCTCCTGCTCTGCCGGTGTAGGCAGCTGCCACATCACCATCTCCTCTCCGTTGCTGGTCGGGCCGAGGCCTGCTGGCCCGGACCTCGGCGGCACTATGCCTTCTGTTGGAGTGGCCGGCACGGGCCCGTAGGAGGCGAGACCCGTGCCGGCCGACGGTGATCACCCCCATCACCGTCTCCCGCCGGCGGCGGCTCAGCCGGACCCTGTCGATTCCCGGCCGTGCCGTCGCGGCGTGCTTTCGCGCCGAACAACACTCACGTCAGTACTGATCGGGCGTGTTCGTGGCGCACCTCTGGAACGTCCTGCTCATCAGCCGCGGCCGCACCCGAAGCCGGCTGTACTGCCCGATCCCGCCCTGTCGTTCGCGGCGGCCGGGGCCAGGGCAGCAAGCGAGGCGACCGTCGGGCGCACCGGTTCGATGGGTCGGGACAGGACAGTGGACAGGACGTGCTGAGGGCGACCTGGCAACCCATCGAAAGACATGTGAACAGCCACCGGTCGATGTTATGGGGAGCTTGTCGGTGTATGTCCTGATTCGAGAGACGGTCTCCGACGGATACTTCGCCATTCGCATATCCCGAAATATGGGCTGTCAAAGGTCGAACGGAACGATCGCGCGTCGAGTGACGAAATAGGAGTAAGAGCGCAGAGGCTCCCGAATCACGCACTATGTAGTGTAAATGGGCAAACAGGACAGACACCCCAGGGCTCCCTTACGAGCGGACGTGCCGCCTCTCTCTCGCCTCGGGTCCGGGTCCCGCAAGCGGCCGCCCCCGCCGTCAGGGTCAGGACGGCGGTGGCAGGATCGGCCAGTTCGCTCGACCGGAAGGAAGACATGCGCTATCGCACTCTGGGCGCCACCGGCACGGTGGTGTCGACCCTGTGTCTGGGCACCATGACCTTCGGCGCGGAGACCGACGAGGCGGGCAGCTTCGCCCAGCTGGACCGGTTCGTCGAGGCCGGCGGCACCTTCATCGACACGGCTGACGTCTACTCCGCCGGCGTCTCCGAGGAGATCGTCGGCCGCTGGCTGCGGGCGCGGCCCGACCTGCGCGACCGGCTGGTGATCGCCACCAAGGGACGGTTCCCGATGGGCCCCGGGGCGAACGACGCCGGCCTGTCCCGGGTACACCTCACCCGCGCCCTGGACGCCAGCCTCCGGCGACTCGGCGTCGAGGCCGTCGACCTCTACCAGGCGCACGCCTGGGACCCGCTGACCCCGCTTCCGGAGACGCTGCGGTTCTTCGACGACGCGGTCCGCGCGGGCAAGATCCGCTACGCGGGGGTCAGCAACTTCACCGGTTGGCAGTTGCAGAAGGCCGCCTTGCTCACCCAGCACCTCAACCTCACCCCGATCGTGACCCTGCAGCCGCAGTACAACCTGCTGGCCCGGGAGATCGAGCTCGAACTGGTGCCGGTCTGCGAGAACGAGGGCATCGGCATCCTGCCGTGGTCCCCGCTGGGCGGTGGCTGGCTGACCGGCAAGTACCAGCGGGACAGCGTCCCTACCGGTGCCACCCGGCTCGGCGAGAACCCGCAGCGCGGCGTCGAGGCGTACGCGGGGCGCAACGCCGAGGAGCGCACGTGGCGGGTGATCGACGCGGTCGGGCAGGTCGCGAAGGAACGTGGCGTGTCCATGTCGGCGGTGTCGCTCGCCTGGTTGGCGGCCCGACCGGCGGTCACCTCGGTGATCCTCGGTGCGCGGACCACGGCGCAGCTCGACGACAACCTGACCGCCGCTGACCTGATCCTCGACGTGGAGCAGACCCGGCTGCTGGACGAGGCGAGTGCCCCACTGGTGGGGGACTACCCGTACGGCCGGGCCGGAGTGCAGCAGCGCGGCCGCGAGCTGCCGACCACATCCGCACAATGATCGTCTTCCCGGAGCCCACCACCCCCGCCGGCAGCCGCACCGAGGTCTTCCTGCGCTACCTGGACTACTTCCGGGAGTCCGTGGCGGCCAAGGTGTCGGCGCTGCGCGAGTCGGAGCTGCGATGCAGCCGGCTGCCGTCGGGGTGGACCCCGCTGGAGCTGCTCAAGCACCTGCGGTACGTCGAGCTGCGCTGGATCGAGTGGGGCTTCCAGGGTCGGGACGTCGCCGAGCCGTGGGGCGACCGCCGCGAGGACCGCTGGTACGTCGCCCCCGACGAGACCCGCGCGGACCTGGTGGCGGCGCTGCGGGCGCAGGGCGCGCACACCACGACGGTGGTGACCGCGCACGACCTGGCGGAGATCGGCGCGCCGGGCCCGCGCTGGAACGGCGCAGATCCGGCGTCGCTGGAGCGGGTGCTGTTCCATCTGGTCCAGGAGTACGCCCGCCACCTCGGCCACCTCGACGTGGTCACCGAACTCGCCGGTGGCCCGGCCGGAGAGTGAGTGAACCCGCCCCGATAATGGGCGAATGCCGCTGCTCGTCGCGCCCGCCATGCCCGCCGGGAGCCTCGGCGCCCAGACCCAACCCCACCTTCCGGTACGCCCCGGACTGGCGCTGCGGGGGTGGCGCGACGACGACGCCTCGGCGGTCCGGGTCGCCTTCGGCTGTCCGGCGATCCAGCGGTGGCACGTCCGCCGCCTCGACGACGACGAGGCGAGGGCGTGGACGGCGCAGTGGGCCGGCCGTTGGCGCGACGAGACGGCCGCCAGTTGGGCGATCGTCGACGCCGACGACCGACCGGTCGGTCAGGTGGGGTTGCGGGGCGTGCTGCTGGCCGAGGCGTCGGCGCAGGTGTCGTACTGGGTCTTGCCCGCCGCGCGTGGTCGGGGAATCGCCACCGACGCGCTGCGGGCACTGACCCGGTGGAGTTTCACGCGGGCCGGTCTGCACCGGTTGGCACTGGAGCACTCGACCGCCAACGCGGCGTCGTGCCGAGTGGCGACCCGGGCCGGCTTCGCAGTGGAGGGCGTGCTCCGGGGGTCGGTTCGCCACACCGACGGCTGGCACGACATGCACCTGCACGCACGGCTGAGCACCGACGGCCGGATCTGATCAGCGGACGCCAGCTAATAGGCCCCGCGCCTGGGTACGTCCCGACCTACTCGATGACCGGCGCGGATACCGTCAGCGTCGCGCCATCCTCGTCGGCGCGTCGCATCGCCCGTGGCAATCGCAGCGCGACGATACCGGTAGCCACCAGGCCGCCGACACCCGCGATTATCAGGGTCACTGGGGCGGAGGTTGCGTCCAGCAGCAGGCCGCCGGCGATGTAGGACGTCGCGGCGGCGACCCCGATTGCGCCGTACAGATTACCGAAGACCCTGCCGAGCATGCCCGCTGGAACCGTACGTTGTAGCAGCGTGCTGGAGGCGACGTCCATGGCAGCCAACCCCAACCCACGGACGGCCTGCAGGGCGATCGCGGCGGCGACGGCCCAGGCGAGCCCGGTCAGCAGGTTACCGACACTGCTGACAGCGAAGCCCAATATCAGCAGCAGCGGCATCGACGCCCGCGTGCCCCATCGGGACAACATGGCATAACCGGCCACAAGTCCGAGGCCGACCGCTCCCAGCAGAAGCCCGACCGCGGAATTGCCAGCCTGAAAGGTGTCCCGGGCCAGCAGCACCAGCGCCACGTCATCGACCCCGTTGAAGGCGACCACCGCAGTGAAGCCAAGAAAGATGACCCGCACCGTCGGAACACGTAACAGATAACCAATCCCCGCTTTGGCCTGTCGCAGCAAGGACGGCTGGTGCCCATCGCCGGTCGCCGCCGGGAGTGAGGGAAGCGCCGTGAGCAGCACGGCCGAGACCAGAAACGACACGGCGTCGACGAGCAGCAGACCACGCACTCCGACCAACGGGAACAGGGCCGCAGCGATCAGCGGGCCGACCGCCTCTGCTCCGTTGGAGCCGAACCCGACGGTGGAGTTGGCGGTCTCCAGGTCACGGTCACCAACCAGTGCAGGCACCGCAGCCCGAGACGCCGGTTGAAAGACCTGCGAGGCGGTAGCGCGGATCGCTACGAGGGCCAGCAGCACCGGCAGCGGAGGCAGGGTCAGCACAATTACCAGCAGGACCACAGCTTGGATGAGTTCGCAGACGACCATCAGCCGGCGGAGATCAAGCCGATCGGTGAGGGCGCCGGTGAAGGGACCCAACAGGGATGGAGCGAAATCTCCGACAAGCAACAGGAGGGAGATTGCCAACGCCTGGCCTGTCGTGTCGGCGACGTGGAGCATGAGCGCGACAAGGCTGAGTGAATCGCCTGCGTAAGAAACAACCCGTGCCGAGAAGAGGGCTCGGAAGGGCCCGTTGCGGCGAAGCAGCTGGGTTGGACGCAACGACTCAGCGCCTGCCGTGGCGGCCGCCGCGCCTGACATGTCGAATCTCCTCTATCGATGAGAGCTGAGGTGAGGCACCGTAATGCCGTCGCCAAACCGGCACGCTCAGCGCGGTGTCCAACCGATGCGCGGGACGGGGTGAGCTGCGCGCGGTGCCGTTCACCGACCAGCCTGTGGCTGAAACGTAATCATCTAAGCGTCGGTGAGCGCGTCATTAATGCCCGTCTGCACGAGCGGGGGTTGAGGCACTGCCGACGCCGGCGGGTTCGGCCGCTTGCGGTTGCGGGGCCGCGGGCCAGGTGAGCCGGCGTACGCCGGGGACGAGCGCGGTGCCGGCGCAGGCGGTCAGGACCAGCAGGCCGGCGATCGCCAGCGGTACGGGCGCGCCGAACGCGTCGGCGGCCAGCGGCGCCAAGGCGTAGCCCAGCGGCATCGCGCCCAGCGACACCAGCCAGTCGTACGAGGTGACTCGTGCCAGGACCTCGGGCGGGAACTGGTGCTGCACGACGGTCTCCCAGACCGGGTTGAGGTAACCGAGGGCGGTCAGCGCCACCCCGTAGGCGACGATCACCGCCGGGGCGGGCGCGGCGACGGCGAGCAGCAGCAGTGGTGCGGCGTAGCTGGCCAGCCCGAGGTTGGCCAGCAGCACCGGCCGGTGGAGCCGGACCCGCCCGGCCAGCAGCGAGCCGGTGAGCATGCCGATCGCGCCGGCCTGCAACAGCAGCACCCAGGTGGCCTCGCCGCCGAGGCGGTCGATGGCGATGGCCGGCCCGAGGGTCATCAGCACGGCGGCGGCGCCGTTCCACATGCCGTGCCCGATCAGGCTGGTCCAGAACCAGTCGCGGGCGCGTACCTCGCCGAAGCCGTGCCGCAGGTCGGCGAGGACGGAACGGCGGGGTACCGGCACATGCCGGACCCGGACGAACGCGAGCAGCGTGGCGCTGAGCGCGAACGACGCGCTGTCGATGACGAACGCCCAGCCGGGGCCGGCGGCCCAGATCAGCAGGCCGGCCAGCGCCGGGCCGGCGAGCCGGCTGGTGTTGGCGGTGATCCCCATCAGGGCGTTGGCACGCTGCCGGGCGGCCGGTTCGACGGTGCCGGCGACCAGCGGGGAGGCGGTCGGCATGGCGAACGCCGAGGCGGTGCCACCGAGCGCCGAGGCAACCACGATGGTGCTCAGCGACGGGTCGCCGCCGAGCAGCTCCACGCCGACCGCGAGCTGGGTCGCGCAGCGGACCAGGTCGGCCACCAGGGCGACCCGGCGGGCGTCGAACCGGTCGGCGACGACGCCGCCGAGGGGCAGCAGGAGCAGCCGGGGAACCATGGCCGCGGCGAGGACGACCGCGAGCGCACTGGTGGAGCCGGTGGCCCGCAGCACGGCCAGGGCCAGTGCGGCGGGCACCACGGCGTCACCGACCGAGGAGACGGTCCGGCCCAGGAACAGCAGCCGGAAGGAGCTGACGCGCAGAGGGTTGGTCACCACCGCAAGGTACTTCGACACCGAATATTTCGTCAACGAATATTTCGGTTGCGATAGGCTCTGCGGGTGACCACCGCCCACGACTCCGTCGACCGGCATGTCGAGCGCTGGTTGCCCGTCCTGCCCGACCTCGACGCCGACGTCGAAGGCGCCGTGACCCGGATGGGCGTCGTGACCCGGCACCTGCGCACGGTGAAGGAGCGGGTCCTTGCGGACTTCGACCTGCCGGCGCACGAGTACGACACGCTGCACGCGCTTGCCGGCCGGCAGGGGCGTGCCGCACCCTCGGAACTCGCCGCGGATCTGGCGATGGCGCCGGCCTCGATCACCGCGCGGGTCGACAACCTGGTCGAACGCGGCTACGTGCGGCGGACGCCGTCCACTGTCGACCGGCGTCGGGTGGATGTGGAGCTCACCGACGCGGGCCGGGCCGCGTGGCACGGGGCGATGGACGTCCGGGGCGCCGAGGAGCACCGACTGTTCGGCGCGCTCACCCCGTCGGAGCGACAACTGCTCTCCGACCTGCTGCGTCGGGTACTTCTCGTCGCCGAGCAGCCGGCCGACGCCGCGGGCATACCGGACCCCGACTGAGCGCCGGCCCAGCGCACACCGATCCACCTCCGGCCGCCGCCACGCGCCCCGAAAATCGCCTGGCGGTCCGCGTACCGCTGGTGCAAGGGTGACCGGCGTGACAGCGAATGCTCTGGCCGGTGCCCTGGCCGACGACGGACGACGGCGGGTCTTCGCGGCGATCGTGCTCGGCGCGGCCGGCGCGGCCCAGATCGCCGAGCGGACCGATCTGCCGGCGCGGGCGGTGCACACCGCGATTCGCCGGCTCACCGACGCGGGCCTGGTGACCGGCCCCGACGGCGCCCTGGCGGCCGACGAGGTGTCGCTGCGGGCGGCGGCGCGCGAACGCCGTCCGGCCGACGACGCCGGCCCGACCGACGACCCGGTGCTGCGCACCTTCCTACGCGGTGACGTGCTGGTGGGGCTGCCGGCACAGCGCGGCCGGCGGCGGGTGCTGCTGGCACACATCGCCGAGCGGTCCTTCGAGTCGGGCACGCGGTACCCCGAGCGGGTGGTGGACGAGGCGCTCAAACCGTGGTGCGCCGCCGGCGGGTCCGACCACGCCACGCTGCGCCGCTACCTGATCGACGAGCAGTTGCTCACCCGCGAGCACGGGATCTATCAGCGGCCCTGATCGTCCGCTGCGCGAACCGTCCCGTCTCGGAACATGTTGCTAGCCTCCGTGCATGACCTCCTGTACGCCCACCGACGGCCCGCCCGACCTGTTGTTCCTGCTCTCCTGGGCGAGTCACGCGCTCCAGGCCGAGCACGCCGCGGGCCTGGCCGAGCTGGGCATCTCGCCGCGGGCGCACTACGTCCTGGCGCAGGCCCGCATCGGGGGCCTGACCCAGCGGGAGATCGGCGAACGGTGCGGCGTGGACAAGACCACCATGGTCGTCACGCTGGACCAGTTGGAGCGGGCCGGGCTGGCCGAGCGTCGACCGGCGCCGACGGATCGCCGCGCCCGGCTGATCACGGTGACGGCCGCCGGGGAGCGGGTCCTGGAACGGGCGCAGGATGTCGTGCGCCGCATTCAGGCCGATCTCCTCGCCACCCTGCCCGTGCAGGACCAGGAGGCATTCCTGCGCGCGCTCACCGCGTTGGTGAGCGGCCCGTTGGCCAACACCTCCCCGTACGCGCCCGGCAGCCGCTCCGGATGCTAGTTCCGTAGCAGATAGTCTTGGACGGGACTATCTGCTACGGTCGCACTTGTTCGTGCCCCCCGATCGAGGAGCCGTCATGAGTGCGACCGCCGAACCAACCGTCACCACCGCCACCTCGTCACTGCGCCGTGGCGTCGTCGGCGTCGCCGCCGCCGTCCTGGCCTGCCTGGTCATCTGGGGGATCGGTGAGGTGGCCGGAGTCGACTACACCGTCGAGAGTCCGGGGCAACCCGCGTTGGTCATCGGGCCGGGCCAGATCATCGGGATCGCCCTCGGCGCGGCCCTGCTGGGCTGGGCGGCGCTGGCACTGCTGGAGCGGTTCGCGCCGCGGGTCGCCCGCATCGTCTGGATCTCGCTGGCCGTCCTGGTGACCGTGCTCTCCTTCGGGCCGCTGTTCGGCATCGAGGCCACCGCCGGCGCCAAGTTCGCCCTCGGCGCCATGCACGTGGCCGTGGCGGTCGCGCTGATCGCGCTGCTGCCGTCCCGCCGCCCGTAGCGTGCCGGGCCGCCGGCACCCGCCGGAGTCGGCGGCCCGGGAACGTTCGCCCTGCTCGCCCTGCCACCGGCGGCCCTGGGAAGGCGGAAAATGCCGTTGACCGGGCGCTGATGATCGACAGGTGACCACAACCGTCCGACCCGACTGGGTGACCACCACCGTCCGTCCCGATCAGCCCGATGCGGCACGGCTGCTCCGCGAGTACATGACGGAGATGGTGGTCCGCTACCACCGTCGCCCGGCTCTGCCCGGCGAGGTCGACGAGGCGCTGGCCGAGCTGCCCAGCGACGACCTGACGTACCCGAGCGGCCTGCTGGTGCTCGCCCACCACGGCGCGGAACTGGCCGGCTGCGCCGGGCTGCGGTGGTATCCCGACTGGGCCGAGCTGACCAGGGTGTTCATCCGCCCCGCTCACCGCGGCGCCGGCGGGGGCGCCGCGCTGCTCGCCGCCGTGGAGCGGCACGCCGGGGCGGCCGGGGCGGACCGGATCCGGCTGGACACCCGCGCCGACCTGGTCGAGGCCCGCGCCCTGTACGCCCGGCACGGCTACGTCGAGATCCCGGCGTACTCGCAGGGCCCGTACGCCGAGCACTGGTTCGAGAAGCGGCTCCGCTGAGGGGTTGAGCCAGCAGCGTGCTCAGCGTCCGCCCCGAGCATCGATCGTCTCCGCAGAACCACCGCCCGGGTGGTCGGCGTCCACCTCCGGCTCTCCCGCGCGGTCGGCGCCGGTCGGCGGATAGAGCGCGGCGAGCGCGTGGGCGGTGTCGGTGAGACGTTCTCGCAGCTCGGCGGGGGCGAGCACCTGCACCCGCGCGCCGAGTTTGAGCAGTTCGACATGACCGTGCCGGATGGACTCGATCGGCACGGTGGTGAGCAGCCAGCCGTCCGCGTCCGGCGCGCCGGCGGCCGCGTGCGCCGCCCGGCTCATCGCCGGCGGGAAGAGATGCACGGTCTGCGCCAGCGCCGCTGCGGTCATCCGTACCCGCGCCTCGGCGCGGTAGACGCTGCTCTCGTAGCGCTCGGCGTGCTCCCGCCAGCAGGCCGCCAGGTCGAACCCGGTCGGCCGGTCGACGTGCTCGGCCAGCACCGTCAGCTCCAGGATGGCGCCCACCCGGTAGGTGCGTACCTGCCCGTCGGCGGCGGCGACCAGATACCACCGGCCGGCCTTGAGCACCACGCCGAGCGGGTCGAGGGTGCGGGTCACCTCCCGGGGCACCTGCCACCGCCGGTAGCGCACCCGGATCCGGCGGTCCTCCCACACCGCGTCGGCCAGGGTGGCCAGGTGCGGGGTGGGCTCGGGCTCGCGGAACCAGCTCGGCGCGTCCAGGTGGAACCGCTGCCGGATCCGCCCGCCCCGGTCGGTGAGGTCCGCCGGCAACGCAGCCTGCAACTTCAGCTCGGCGGCGGCCAGCACCGAACCCAGGCCCAGCTCGGCGGCCGGACCCGGCACACCGGCCAGGAACAGCGCCTCGGCCTCGCCCGCGGTCAGCCCGGTCAGCCGGGTGCGGTAGCCGTCGAGGAGTCGATACCCGCCCGCGGGACCGCGCTCGGCGTACACCGGCACCCCGGCGGCGCCCAGCGACTCCACGTCCCGGTACACCGTCCGGACCGAGACCTCCAGGGCCTCGGCCAGCTCTGGCGCAGTCATCCGCCCCCGGGTCTGCAGAAGCAGCAGCAGGGAGACCAACCGACTGGCGCGCACCCGCCCGACGGTAGCCGGCACGCCGCACCCCGACACCGGGCGCATCCCTCGGCGCGCCTTCAGGGTCTTCCCATCCGGAGCTGAGAAACTTTTTCACATGGTGTCCTCCGACGCTCCGGTGCTCGCCCGTCCGACCGCCCGACCGGCCCTGCCCGGCGGGCCGGTCGACGTCACCGAGGCCTGGCTGCGCAACCGCCGGCTGTCCGAGCACACCCGCGACGCGTACCGGCGCGACATCACCGGCTGGCTCACCTGGTGCGCCGGCCGCGACCTGGACCCGCTGCACGTCACCTTCCTGCACGTCAACGAGTACGCCCGGGCCCTGGAGTCCACCCTCGGCGCCCGCAGCGGCCGACCGCTGACCCCGGCGACCGTGGCGCGCCGGCTCTCCGCGCTGTCGAGCTGGTACGACTTCCTCGTCAAGCTCGGCGCGGTGCCGGCCAACCCTGTCTCCGGCGCGGACCGGCCCCGCGTCGACCGGGACCACTCCGCCACGGTCGGCCTCACCCCGGAGGAGGTGGACGCGCTGCTGAGCGCGGCCGACGCGGACACCGGCCAGACGGCCGCCCGCAACCGGGCCGCGATCGCGCTCCTGGCCGACCTGGGCCTGCGGGTCGGCGAGCTGATCTCACTGGACCTGGCCGACCTGGGCACCGAACGTGGGCACCGCAGCGTGCGCTTCATCGGCAAGGGCGGCAAAGCACGCCGGCGCGCCCTCACCCCGGGCACCGGCTACGCGGTGGACGCCTACCTGGCCCAGCGGGCCGCCGCCACCGGCGTGCCGGTGCCGCAGCTGAGCGGGCCACTGCTGGTCACCGCCAGTGGCGCCCGGATGGACCGGCACTCGGTGTTCCGGCTGGTCCGCCGCCTGGCCCGGACGGCCGGCATCCCCGCCTGGGCGAGGCTGTCCCCGCACTCGCTGCGGCACGCCTTCGCCACCACCGCCCGCTCGGAGGGTGTCCCGCTGGAGGACGTGCAGGACGCGATGGGGCACGCCGATCCGCGTACCACCCGCCGCTACGACCGGGACCGGCACAACCTCGACCGCGACCCGTCGTACGTGGTGTGGGCGGCTCGGTCCCGCCGCCGCGGCTGAGCCGTCGTACCCCCGCCATACGGTCGATGGATGAGACACGGCCTGGAGCTTCCCTGCGGCGGCGCCTCCGTCACGGTGTCCACCCTGGTCGAGCTGGGCGAGCTCGCCGAGCGCGCCGGGTGGGACGGTGTGTTCCTGGAGGACTACCTGATCCACCACGCCGGTGACGACCCGTCCACCTACGACCCGTGGCTGGTGCTCACGGCGATCGCCGGGCGCACCAGCCGGGTACGGCTGGGCACCGCGGTCACCGCGCTGCCCCGACGGCGTCCGGCGAAGCTGGCCCGCGAGGTGCTCACCCTCGACCACCTCAGCGCGGGCCGGGCCACCGTCGCGGTCGGTGTCGGCGACCCCGGCGACCGAGGCCTGGTCGCGTTCGGCGAGCCGACTGAGGTGGCCGTCCGGGCCGCCATGCTCGACGAGGGTCTCGATCTGCTGACCGGGTTGCTCAGCGGGGAGGCGGTCAACCACCAGGGCACCCACTACGGCGCTGACGGGGTGGCGCTGCGGCCGGCTCCGGTGCAGTCGCCCCGGGTGCCGGTCTGGGTCGGCGGCAGCACACAGGCCGGGGCGGTGCGACGCCGGGCCGCCCGTGCCGACGGCATCGTGCCGTACAAGCTCACCGACACCGACGGGTGGTCTGACTTCACCCCCGATGAGGTACGCGAGCTGGTGGCCGTCCTGCCACCCACCCGCGCCGACGGCCAGCCGTTCGACGTGGCGATCGGCGGCCGGCGGCGCCGACCGGACGAACGCGCCGAGCGGGCCTATCTCGGTGAGCTCGCCGCGGCCGGCGCCACCTGGTGGCTCGAGTACGTCCCGGTCGGCGACCCGGCGACGATGCGGGTCGCCGTCGCCCGCGGCCCGCTGCGCTGACCCGCCGCCCAGCATCCAGCCGGCAAGTGGCGGCGGCAGCCTCAGCCCTGTGGGCGGGGGCAGATGCAGAACGGCTGCCCGATCGGGTCGATGAGCACCACCCACCGTTCGCCGCCCGGCTGGAACTCCGGCTTCGACGCGCCGGCCTGGACGAACTCCTTCTCTGCCACGGCCAGGTCGTCGACGTAGAGGTCGAGGTGGTAGCGCTTACCGCCGGCCGGGTCGGGCCAGGACGGCGGCTGGTAACCCTCTACCAGCCCGAAGCCGATCGAGACGCCACCGCCGCTGAGCATGGCGTATTCGGCTGCGCTGTGGGTGATCTCCCAGCCCAACGCGCGGTGGTAGAACGCGGCGTGCGCGGCCGGGTCGGAGCTGTCCAGGTTGACCATGGCGAGGTCAGCGGTTGTCGTCATACCGGCAGTCTGCCCTCACGTACCTGCCAACCGCTGTCAGGTACATCGGCGTTTCTCGCACCGAGAGAGGATGACGATCAGGGCGCGTCGAGCGGCCACACCGTCACCCGGGCGGCGCCGTCACGGCAGATCAGCCCGGCGCCGGCCTGGCGGCAATCGGTCAGCCCCGCCGGCAGCACCGCGCGCACCCGGGGGCCGTCCCGGCCCACCGTCGCGACCAGGGTGCGCCGGCCGTCCGACGCCGTCCCGAGCAGCAGCAGCGGCTCGGCGCCGATACGAGCGCCCGCCAGGGTGTGCCAGCGCGCTCCGGCCGGCCACGTCCAGCGCCGCATGCCGGTGCCCGCGTCCATCGCCCATCGGCCGAGCCGGTCGCGCCCGCAGACCAGGCCCTGGCAGGGCCGCAGAGTCAGCTCGCCCGGCTCGACCGGCACCTGCCAGCGCCGCGACAGCCCCGGCAGGTCGTACCCGGTCAGCGCCGCCCCGCTGCCGGTCGGGTGGCGCAGCACCAGGTGCCCGCCGATGACCTGCGGATTGTCCGGACCGTAGTCGGCCGGCGGAAGCCGCCCCTGCCCGCGGACCGCGCCGTCGCGGGCGTCGAGCAGCCGCG
This sequence comes from Micromonospora sp. NPDC005173, assembly GCF_040608515.1. Classification (NCBI taxonomy): domain Bacteria; kingdom Bacillati; phylum Actinomycetota; class Actinomycetes; order Micromonosporales; family Micromonosporaceae; genus Micromonospora; species Micromonospora sp. NPDC005173. Next base: position 58,909 of record NZ_JBEXIK010000007.1, on the reverse strand, counting down.
TCAGCCCGTCGTCCTGCACCAGCAGCACCCGCCCGGGCGTGCCGGGGAGCGCCCTCAGCACGGCCGTCGAGGGCACCGGCACCGACCATCGGGTCGCACCGGTGGCCGGGTCAACGCCGTGCACGGTGCCCTCGACCCGGCGTCCCGGCTCGGCGGCGCTGCGGACCTCGCTCACCGCCACCGCCGCGTCGCCGGCCGCGTACACCCGCTCGGGCCGCCGCCACAACGGCTGGCCGGTGCGTACCGACCGCGCGGTGGTCGCCGTCGCCCGGCCTACCTGGTCGCGTTCGGTGAGCAGTAGCAGGTCATCGGCCGCCTCGGCGGACCACCGGGTGGCCGGCGGCACGGTGACCCGCCACCGCGCCGGGCGGTGCGGCACGGCGGCGTCGTAGGCGCTCAGCGCCGGCGGGTCGGTGCCAGCGTCGACGACCAGCAGCAGCGGACCCGCGCTGAGCACGGTCGCGCGGGCGGGCAGCGCCGGCCCGACTCGGGGCGTCAGGTGTACGGGCGCGGCGGCGCCGCCGAGCAGGGCGCACGCGGCCAGCAGCAGCCCCACCCGCCCCGGCCGGGACGCCGCCGGAGACGGCGGTCCTAGGTCGTCCAGGGGCGCGCCCCGGTCGTCGCCCAGCTCGATCAGCACCGACATGGTGTCCACCCGCCCGCTCGCGCCGACCGGTCAGCAGAGCAGGTCCAGGTGGTTGTGGGCGTCCTCCGCGATCTCCTCGTGCCGCAGCCAGCGCCGCGCCCACAGCCGGGCGGCCAGTTCCGCCTGTTCGTCACCCCACGCGGCGTGCTCGACGAGCAGTGCGGTGGTCAGCGCGTACGCCAGGCGCAGCGCCAGGCCACGGGCGCCGGCGAGCACCGCCGCGGCGCCCGGGTCTGCGGTCACCGCGGTGACCGTGTCGCGCAGCTGCGCGGCGGCCGTGGCCAGGGTGTCGGCCAGTGCCGGCGACAGCGGCCGGGCCAGGTCGACGGCAGCGGCGAGTCGGCTCAGCAGCGGCGCCCCGGCGTCCTCTCGGGCCAGCGCGCGCAGCACGTCCAGGGCCAGAACGTTGGTGGTGCCCTCCCAGATCGGCAGCACCTGCGCGTCGCGCAGCAGCCGGGGTACGCCGGTGTCCTCCACGTAGCCGGCCCCGCCGAAGCTCTCCACGTACTCGCTGGCGGAGCTGACGGCGAGCCGGCCGGTGGCCAGCTTCGCCAGCGGCGCCACGATGCGCAGCTCCGCCTCGGCCGCTGGGTCGGCGCCGACCTCGACCCGGCCGAGCAGCGCGAACGCGTGCCCGGCCAGGGCGAACGCGCCCGCCGCGTCGACCGCGAGGGTGCCCAGGGTGGCCCGGTGCAGCGGCGAGGACGCCAGCGCGCCGCCGGCGACGTGGCGCGCGTCGGCGTACGCCCGGGCGTAGGCCAGGCCCCGCCGCATCCCGCCGGCAGCCGCGGCGGCGTTGTGCACCCGGGTCACCACGACCAGGGTCATGGCCCGGACCAGGCCGGGCACCGCCGGGTCGCCCAGCGGCACGGCGTACGCGTCGTGCAGGCCGATCTCGGCGGTCGGTAGTGCCCGGGTGCCGAGCTTGTCCTTGAGCCGGTGCACGGTGACGCCCGGCGCGGGCGCGCCCGCTGCGGCCCCGTCGGCCAGGGGCGAGTCGGCGGCGTACCGGGGGACCAGGAACGGGGCGAGCACCCGGCTGCCGCGCGCGGCGCCCTCCGGTCGGGCCAGCGCCACCGCCATCGCCGCGTCGGCGGCGGAGCAGAACCATTTCTCCCCGGTCAGCCGCCACGAACCGTCCGCGGCGGGCCGGCCGACGGTGCTGGAGCGACCCAGGTCGGAGCCGCCCTGCGACTCGGTCATCCACTGCCCGCTGGTGATCGCGGTGGCCGGGTCGGTGGAGATCAGCCGGGGCAGCCACGCGTCGCGGACCCCGGCGTCGACGTCGGGCAGGCTGAGCAGCGTCGCCGCCCCGTCGGCCATCGCCACCGGGCAGGAGAACGTCGCCGACTCCGGGCCGTACAGGTGCAGCAGGGCGTGCTGCACGACCCGCGCCGCAGCACCCCAGGTGCCGCGCGCGTCCGGCAGGTAGGGCAGTGCGACCACGGCGTGCCGGGCGGCGGCGGCCCGCTGCGCCTGCCAGCCGGCGGACGTGTCGATCCGGTCGACCCGGGCGCCCCACGGGTCGTAGCGGACCAGCCTCGGCGGGTGCGCCTCGGCGTCGGCGTGCGCCGCGCGCAGCGGCCCGGCGACGTCGGCGGCCAGGTCGGCGAGGCGGCCCTTCGCGGCGGCGTGCCCGGCCGGGCCGAGGTGACGCTCCAGCCAGGACCGCAGCAGGGCGTCACCGGCGTACGGGTCGGCGGGGGGTGGTACCGGCTGCACGAAGCGGCTCATCCATCGGCTCCCTGGCACTGGGGGTGTGCGCCGACGGTAGACGATCCGTGGCCGGTCCGAACAGGGCACACCCGCCCACCGGGCGCACCCAGTTTCCGGCTTGTCATGCTCTGCGCGACGACGTTCTCTACGGTCGGTAGTCGTGAGTGCCGGCCAGCCGTGGAGCCGACCGGCCCGGCGGCACCGCCCGATGCGCACCGGGCTGGCCTTCGCCGGGTTCGGCGTGGCGCTGTGCTGCGTCGGGGTGGCCGGGCTGGGCGCCTGGAACCTGCAGACCGTACGCCAGGCCGCCGGCCCGATCCGGGAGACCGCCGACGGGTTCCTGAACGAGGTGGCCGTCGGCGACACCGCCGGGGCGTACGAGCGGCTCTGCGCGGACGCGCGCACCCGGTGGAGCTCGATCGGCTTCACCAGTTGGGTGCGTACCCCGCCGATGGTCACCGACTACGAGATCACCGACGTGTCGGTGGCCACCCGTGGCGGACGCCCGCACGGCACGGTGACCGTGCGGTTGACCCGCGCCGGCGGCACCAGTGAGGAACGTCGGCTGCCCGTGATCCGCGAGGACGGGGACTGGCGGGTCTGCGGTGACCCGTTCTGAGTCGCCGGTCGTCAAGCCGGTGCGGCCCTGGTTGCTGCGCGAGCGGCGGGGTATGGAGCCGACCACCTCGACCGAACTCTTCTTCGACCTGGTCTACATCTTCACCGTCACCCAACTGTCGCACTATCTCATCGAGCACCCGGACTGGCCTGGCGCCGGACGGACCGCGTTGCTGCTGGCGATGGTGTGGTTCGTCTGGGTCTACACCGCCTGGCTGACGAACTGGCTGCAACCGAACGAGGCGCCGGTGCGGGCGCTGCTGATCGGGCTGATGTTGGGCAGTCTGCTGATGTCGGCGGCGATCCCCGAAGCGTTCGCCGATACCGGTCTGCTCTTCGCCGTGGTCTACGCGACGCTCCAGATGGGCCGCACCCTGTTCGCGCTGTGGGCGGTGCAGGGCCAATCGTGGTTGACCGACGGGTTTCAGAAAACGCTGCCGTGGTTCGTCGGGACGTCGGTGCTGGTGGTGCTCGGAGGCATCGCCGGCGGGGATGTCCGGGAGGCGCTGTGGGCGGGGGCGATCGTCATCGAAGTGATCGGCCTGTCGATCGGGTTTCCGGTGCCCGGTCTGGGGCGTAGCCGCGCCGAGCGGTGGATGGTGGAGGGCGGGCACCTGGCTGAGCGGTGCCAGGCGTTCATCCTGATCGCGCTGGGAGAGTCGATCCTGCTCACCGGGAGCACCCTCACCCAGCACCTGGACACGGTGACATCGGCGGCGTTCCTGTTGGCGTTCGCCGGCTCGGTGGCGCTGTGGTGGGTGTACTTCGCGCGCTCGGCGGCGGCCGCGACGGAGGTCATCGCCCGCGCCGGTGAACGCACCGGCGGGTTGAGCCGAGTGGCGTTCAATTACCTGCACCCGGTGATGGTCGCCGGCATCATCGTCACGGCGGCGGGCGACGAGCGGCTGCTGCGCGAGCCCGGTGCGGACGCCACCACGGTCGCCGCGCTGTTCACCCTGGGCGGTCCGGCGCTGTTCCTCGCCGGGCACGCCGCTTACCAGGCGGTGCTGTGGCGGATCCGGCCGACCAGCCGGATCGCGGCGGTGGTCGTACTGCTGGCGTTGTTGCCAGCCTGCGTCCTGCTGGCGCTGCCCGTCGCGGCGTGCGCGGCGCTGGCCACCATGGTGACCGTCGCGGTGATCATCGCGGACCGGTTCGCCGACCCCGCATGGCGTGAGCGCAGCGGTCAGTCGCGCGGGCCCAGGTCGCCCGAGCGGTAGTGCCGCCGGCAGAGCACCTGGTAGCGCACATCTGCGGTGTCCACGGTGTCGCCGATGACGACCTGCGCGCCCTCCCGGACCACCCGGTCGTTGACCACCCGGGCGTTGAGCAGCCCCTCCCGGCCGCACCAGCACAGCACCTCGACCTGGATGCGGGCGACCTCGTCGGCCAGCTCGAACAGCCGCTGCGCGGCGGGGAACAGGCAGGACCGGAAGTCGGTGGCCAGACCGAAGGCGAACACGTCCACGTCGTAGCTGTCGACCAGCTCGGCCATCTGCTCGACGTGCTCAACGGTGTAGAAGCACGCCTCGTCGCAGATCAGGTAGTCGACGCGTACCCCGTCGGCCCACCGGCCCCGGACCAGGGCCCGCAGGTCCAGGTCGTCGGTGACCTCGATCGCCTCGTGCGCCAGACCGATGCGGGTGGTGACCTGCGGGCCCAGCGACCGGTCGATGCGGGTGGTGACCAGCCCACGGCGGCCCTGCCGGGCGTGGTTGTAGTTCATCTGCAACGCCATGGTGGATTTGCCGCAGTCCATCGGCCCCCAGAAGAACTTCAACGCCGCGGCGTGCACCGGGCGCCCGTCGAGCCCGCGCGCAGCCGCGCACCCGGCCGGAGCGTGCGGCTGGCCGGGGAACGGGTGAGCCAGGCAGGTCGGGGCGGTGGCGTCGTCGTCGGTCACGGTCGGGCAGCCTAGCCCATCGGCAATCCTGGATCGGCGTAAGCGGGACGCTGGTCAGAGCACCCGGGGCGGGGTATTCCCGGCGGCGACGATGGCCCGGCGGATCGGCACGGCCAGGAGCAGCAGGAAACCGACCACGAAGAAGATCAGCAGGGAGACCAGACCCACCCGGTAGGAGGCGGTGAGCTGGAACACCAGGCCGAACGCGAGCGGCCCGAGCCAGCTGGTGCCCTTGTCGCTGATCTCGTAGAAGCCGTAGTACTCGCCCTCCTTGCCGGCCGGGATGAGCTGGCTGAACAGCGACCGGCTCAGCGCCTGGCTGCCGCCGAGGACCAGGCCGATGGCCGCGCCGAGGACCATGAACGGCACCGGCGCCTCGGCGGGCAGCCGGAACGCGCCGATGATCACACCGGTCCAGAGCACCAGGCTGAGCAGCACGGTCTTCCAGGCGCCGATGCGCCGGGCCAACGCGCCGAGGCTCAGCGCGCCACCGAAGGCGAGGAACTGCACCAGCAGGATCGTGACGATCAGGGTGCTCTGCTCCAGCCGCAACGCCTCGGTGCCGTACTGGCTGGCGAGGGTGATGACGGTCTGGATGCCGTCGTTGTAGACCAGGAACGCGAGCAGGAAGAACAGCGTCAGCGGGTACGCCTTGATCTCGCGCAGGGTGCGGGCCAGCTGCCGGAACCCGTCGGTGAGCACGTTGCCGCCGCGGGTCAGTGCCGCCGCGGTGGGGCGTTCACGCAGCCAGCGCAGCGGTATCAGGGTGAACGCCGCCCACCACACCCCGGCGGACACGATCGACCAGCGGGCCAGATCCAGGGTGCGTTGCGGGTTGTCGTCCTCGCTGAACAGGGTCACCGCGACCAGGTTGAACGCCAGCAGCAGGCCGCCGCCGAGGTAGCCCAGCGCCCAGCCGCGGCTGGAGATGCCGTCGCGCTCGTCGGGGCCGCCGAGCTGCGGCAGGAACGAGTTGTACACCACGATGGCCGCGCCGAAGGAGATGTTGGCGACCAGGAACAGCGCCCCGCCGAGCAGGTAGCGGTCGCCGGTGACGAAGGCCATCGCCATGGTCGCGCCGGCACCGGTGAACGCGGCGCCGCCGAGCAGTCGCTTCTTGTGCGCCGACCGGTCGGCGATCGCCCCGATGACCGGCAGCACGAAAACGGTGAGGAGCACCGACAGCGAGATCAGGTACGGATAGTAGGAGCCGGCGGCCACTCGGATGCCCAGCGGGTGCACGTAGCCGTCGCAGTCGTCCGCGCCCAGCTGGCAGCCGGCGGCCAACTCGGCGACGGTGGTGAGGAACGGGCCGAGGAACACCGTGATGACGGTGGTCTGGAAGGCGGAGTTGGCCCAGTCGTAGATGTACCAGCCGCTCCGCTCGCGGCGGGTGCTCGCCGGGGGCGGGGTCTCGTCCACCGTGGGGGTCACGGTCTCGGCCATCGGGGTCCTTCGCCGGTCAGGCGGCCCAGTGGCCGCGGCTGCGGTAGACGTCGCGCAGCACGCCGACGTGATCGGTCATGATGCCATCCACACCACGATCCAGTAAGTCGTGCATTTGGGCGGGTTCATCGATCGTCCAGACGTGCACCTGAAGGCCGAGTCGGTGGCAGTAGTCGAGGAACCGGCGGTCCACCACCGGCACCCGCCCGTAGCTGGGCGGCACCTGCGCGGCGACCACCGACGGGGGCAGCCGCAGGGGGCGGCCGTGCAGGGAGGCGACCCGCAGCCGGGCGACCCCGCGCATGCCGAGGCTGGTGGCGACCCGCCCCTCGGTGAGCGCCCGCAGCCGGGTCAGCCGGGCGTCGCTGAACGAGGCGAGCAGCACCCGGTCAGCGGCGCCGGCCCGGGTCACGGTGGCCACCGTCGGCTCGACGCCGCCGTCGGCCTTCACGTCGATGTTGAAGCGGACCTGCGGCCAGGCGCCCAGCACCTCGTCGAGCCGGGGTACGACGGCCGCACCGCCGACCCGCACCGAGGCGAGGTCGTCCCAGCGCAGGTCGGCGATGCGCCCCGGTTCGCCGGTGATCCGGCGCAGCGTCGAGTCGTGGAAGATCACCGCCACCCCGTCGGCGGTGGCGTGCACGTCGGTCTCCACGTACCGGTAGCCGAGGCCGATGGCGCGGGCGAACGCCTCGGTGGTGTTCTCGTCGCCCTCGGCGGCGCCGCCGCGGTGGGCGAACGCCAGCGGCGCGGGCGCGTCGAGGTAGCCGGATCGGGTCAGCACGCGACGCAGTATGCCCGCCGCCGGTGGACCTTGGGTGACCTGCCGGCGACATTCGTCGACCGGTGGTCGCCCTCGCCTCTCCTGCCGACCGGGCCGGCGGTGCTCGGCTCGGCGCCCCGATCCGGCGGCCGTCCCGTGCGGGCTGATCAGCTCCAGTCGGTCTGGTAACCGTCGTGGCGCAGCAGGTCCAGCAGTTCGACGTCGCTGGGCGGGTGCACGCGGGTGAGCGCGGCGATCAGGTCGTCGACCTCGACCGGGTCCGGCCCCTGCACCTCGATCGCCCGCACCCTGCCCCCGTCGGTGCGGTAGACGGCGGTGGACGGGTCGCTGTTGTCGGTCTGGTGGGTCACGATCAGCGTGCCCCGGCCGCCGAGGTCGGTGCAGGTGCGCAGCCGGGGCGTGTCGCAGTCGACGCCGTCGGGCAGCCCGGTCGCGGGTTGCGGCACGCGTAGCCGCCAGAGCACGGGCACGGCCCGGCCGTCGGCGGTGCGCAGCGGGTAGGCGATGTCGAGGCCGCCGCGCTCGAGCCAGCCGACGGTGCCGGGCCGGGTCACGCCGTCGGGGACCAGCAACTGCTCCCGGGGCCACGGCGACGTCCTGGTCAGGTCGGCGAGGTCCCGCTGGTCCTTGGCGTGGTGGTACGCGGTCCGCAGCCCGGCGTAGCCGAGCCCGCCCACGACGATCAGTACCAGCGCGACGAGGACGAGACGGCGGTGCGACACGTGATCACTGTGCCAGTCGCCCGCACGGTCAGTTGCCCGGCCGGCGGCGATGGGCGCGGCTGGGGTCGCTAGGGCGGCCCGGGTCGACGTGCCGGGGCGCGTCGGGTTCGTCGGGGCGCAGCGGGGCGAGGTTGTCGGTGAGCGCGTCGATGATCCGGTCGGTGGCCCGACGGGCGGCGCCGGGGCTGGCGGCGCTCACCTCGCCCAGGTCGACGGGTTCGCCGAAGTGCACGCGGATCACCGGGCGGCGCCACAGCGAGCGGGCGATGCCCCGCAGCGCTCCCCGGGGCGCCCGGTAGGGCAGCACCTCGTGGGCGCCCCACTGGGCGACCGGGATGACCGGGGCGGCGCAGGCCAGGGCGAGCCGGGCGGCGCCGGTCTTGCCGCGTTCGGGCCACATGCCGGGGTCCAGGCCGATGCGCCCCTCGGGGTAGATGAGGATCACCGAACCTCCTGCCACGGCGGTGGTGGCGGCGTCGAGTGCCCGGTGCACGGCGTTGGTGCCGCGGTCGACGCGGATGTGTCCGGCGCGGCGCATGAGGGTGCCGATCACCGGGGCGCGGAACAGCCCGGCGGTCGCCATGATCCGGGGAGCGATGCCGCGGGTCTGGCAGGCGGCGGCCATCACCACCGGGTCGAACGGGCTGATGTGGTTGGCGGCCAGCACCAGCGGTCCGCCACGCAGGTGCGCGGCGACGTCGCCGGTGACCTCGAGGCGGGCCAGCAGGCCGACCAGGGCCCGGGCCAGCAGTTGGGCGGCGCGCCAGATCAGCGGTGGTCGCCAGGGGGAGTGCGCGGTGTCCATCAGCGCGCCATCGTCGCACGCGGCGGCGGGGCCGCGAGGGCGGGTCGCCTGGTTGCCCGCGGCGGCCGGCGCCGGGCCGGGCGGCCGGGGTGATCAGGGTCATTGGTCCCGGGCCGGTTTGGGTCGCCCGGCCCTGCCCATCCTTCTACGACGAGCAGTAGTATTTACTACGTCTCGTAGTATGAACAGCTGGGGGTTTCAGGTGGACGCGTTGGACGTCGCCCGGTGGCAATTCGGTGTCACCACCGTCTACCACTTTCTCTTCGTGCCGCTGACGATCGGCCTATCCGTGCTGGTGGCCATCCTGCAGACCCTGTGGCACCGCACCGGCAACGAGCGTTACCTCAAGCTCACCAAGTTCTACGGCAAGCTGTTCCTGATCAACTTCGCGATGGGCGTGGTCACCGGCATCGTGCAGGAGTTCCAGTTCGGCATGAACTGGAGTGACTACTCCCGCTTCGTCGGCGACATCTTCGGCGCCCCCCTCGCCATCGAGGCGCTGGTCGCGTTCTTCCTCGAATCCACCTTCATCGGCCTGTGGATCTTCGGGTGGGACCGGCTGCCCAAGCGGGCGCACCTGGCCAGCATCTGGGCCGCCGCGATCGGCACCAACCTCAGCGCGTACTTCATCCTGGCGGCGAACTCGTTCATGCAGAACCCGGTCGGCTACCGGCTCAACCCGGACACCGGCCGCGCCGAGCTGACCGACTTCCTGGCCGTACTGACCAACAAGGTCGCCCTGGTCACCTTCCCGCACACCCTGGCCGGCTCCTTCCTGGTCGCCGGGTCGCTGGTCGTGGCCGTCGGCCTGTGGCACGTGATCCGCAACCGCGACTCCGCCGACACCGGCGCCTACCGCTTCGCCACGAAGTTCGGCTCCTGGGTGGTCCTGGTCGCCTCCGCCGCCGTGGTCTTCACCGGCGACATCCAGGGCAAGATCATGACCGACGTGCAGCCGATGAAGATGGCCGCCGCCGAAGGTCTCTACACCACCGAGAGCCCTGCCTCGTTCTCCGTGCTCACCGTCGGCAGCCTCGACGGCAGCCGCGAGGTCTTCGCCATCAAGATCCCGCACCTGCTGTCGTACCTGGGCACCGGCGACCCGAACGGCACCGTGCAGGGCATCAACGACCTGCAGGCCCAGTACGCCAGCCAGTACGGCGCGGGCAGCTACACCCCGATCATCCCGGTCACCTACTGGAGCTTCCGCTTCATGATCGCCTTCGGGTTGGCCGCCGGCGCGATCGCCCTGCTGGTGCTCTGGAGCCAGCGCAAGGGCCGCACCCCGAGCAGCAAGTGGCTGCTGCGCGCCGGGCTGGCCATGCCGGTGCTGCCGCTGCTGGCCAACTCCTTCGGCTGGATCTTCACCGAGATGGGCCGCCAGCCGTGGATCGTCTTCGGCGAGATGCTCACCCGCAACGGCGTGTCCCGCAGCGTCTCGCTGGCCGAGGTGGTCACCTCGTTCACCGCCTTCACGCTGATCTACGCCACCCTCGCCGTGATCGAGTTCAAGCTGCTGCTGCGCTACGCCAAGGCCGGCGTGCCCGACGTCAGCGAACAGCCCCCCACCGACGACACCGACGACGCCGAGCGTCCGCTCGCCTTCGCCTACTGATCCCGGAGCCCATCGTGGAACTGACCACCGTCTGGTTTCTCCTCGTCGCCGTGCTGTTCACCGGCTACTTCATCCTGGAGGGCTTCGACTTCGGTGTCGGCATGCTGCTGCCCGTGCTCGGCCGCAACGACCGCGAACGACGCGTCCTGATCAACACCATCGGCCCGGTCTGGGACGGCAACGAGGTGTGGCTGATCACCGCCGGCGGCGCCATGTTCGCCGCCTTCCCCGAGTGGTACGCGACCCTCTTCTCCGGCTTCTACCTGCCGCTGCTGCTGATCCTGCTGGCCCTGATCGCCCGCGGGGTGGCCTTCGAGTACCGCCACAAGCGCCCCGAGGCGTCCTGGAAGCGCCGCTGGGACGCGGCGATCGTGGTCGGCTCGCTGCTGCCGGCGATCCTGTGGGGCGTCGCCTTCGCCAACATCCTGCGTGGTGTGCCGCTGGACGCCGAGCACGAGTACGTCGGCGGCCTGCTCGACCTGCTGAACCCGTACGCCCTGCTCGGCGGCGCGACCACCATGGCGCTGTTCCTCACCCACGGCGCGGTGTTCCTCGCCCTGAAGACCACCGGTGACATCCGCGAGCGCGCCGGCGCCCTCGCGGTGCGCATCGGGGTCGCCGCCGCCGTGCTCGCGGTGGTGTTCCTGAGCTGGACGTTGAGCATCCGCTCCAGCCCGGCCGCCGTCGTGCTCGCCGTCGGCGCGGCCCTCGCCCTGCTCGGTGGCCTCGCCGCCGCCCGGGTACGCCGGGAGGGCTGGGCGTTCACCGGTACGGCCGTGGCGATCGCCCTGGCGGTGGCGACCCTGTTCGCCGCGCTGTTCCCGAACGTGCTGCCGTCCACCCTGGACGCGGCGGGCACGCTGACCGCCACCAACGCCGCTTCCACCCCCTACACCCTGAAGATCATGACCTGGGTTGCGGTGATCTTCACCCCGGTCGTGCTGGCCTACCAGGGCTGGACCTACTGGGTGTTCCGCAAGCGGATCGGTGTGGCCAACATCCCGCAACACTGACCGCGGAGGTGCGGGGCCGGCATCGGCCCCGCACCCCGTCGGTAATTCGGCAGCTCTCGAAGATCGATCCCGCTAGGGTGTGCCGATGCCCACCGCCGTGCACGTCCGCGAACTCACCGCCGACGACCTCGCCGATGCCTGGGAGCTGGGCAGGTTCGCCTTCGGGTCCGACCCGCAACGACCTCCGCACGCCACCGAGGCGGTGCCCGGCTTGACCCGCTACGGCGCGTTCGACGACGCCGGCCGGCTCGTCGGAAAGGCCGTCGACCTGCACCACGACCAGTGGTGGTCCGGACGGGCGGTGCCCGCCGCCGACGTCGGCGGCGTGGCGGTCGCCCCCGAGGCCCGCGGCCGGGGCGTGGCCCGCGCCATGCTCAGCGCCCTGCTCCGCGGTGCCCACGAACGGGGAGCGGCGATCAGCGCGCTGTACCCGACCGTCGTCGCCCCCTATCGCGCCTGCGGCTGGGAGGTCGCCGGCGTGCTGCGCGTCGTCAACCTGCCCACTGTCTCGCTGCCCCGGCACCGACCGGACCCCCGGTTCACCATCCGCGCCGGCACGCCCGCCGACCTGCCCGCCGTCGCCGCCCTGTACGAGCGGGTCACCCGGCACCGCAACGGTCCGCTCAGCCGCCGGGGTCAGCTGTTCGACTTCTTCGCCGCCGGTGGCGGCCTGCCCGGCGACGGGCTCACCCTGGTCGAGGACGCTGGCGACCTAGTCGGCTACGCCAGTTGGGAACGGGGCCGTGGCTACGGCGCCGACTCCGTGCTCACCGTCGACGAGGCCCTGGCCAGCACCGCCGAGGCCGCCCGGGAACTCGTCGGGGTGCTCGGCAGTTGGGCCAGCGTCGCCCCGACCCTGCGGCTGTGCCCGCTCGACGGCGACGCCGTCAGCGCCCACCTGCCGCTCGAGTCGGCCCGCGAGCACGAACGGAACCTGTGGATGCACCGGCCGGTGGACGTGGCCCGGGCGGTCAGCGCCCGCGGCTGGCCCACCCACGTCCGGGGCACCGTCGACTTCGCCCTCGACGATGACCTCGCCGACTGGAACACCGGCACCTGGCGGTTGACCGTCGCTGACGGCGCCGCCGAGCTCACCCGGATCAGTGGCGAGGCGGACCTGCGGCTGACCGTCCGCGGTTTCGCGCTGCTGTACACCGGCGCCGCCCACGCCCGCTCGGTCGCCCAGGCCGGGCTGCTGCGGCACTCCACCGGTACCGACCCGGCCGCCCTCGACCTGCTGGGCGCTGGCGGGCCGGCGCAGCTGCTCGACTACTTCTGATCAGGTCGGCACCGCCGCCAATTCGGTGTTCGCGCGGTCTGTGACCAGGGCGAGCACCCGGGCCGCCGTGCTCATCTCGTCGGTCGGGATGTCCACGTACAGCCGGGCGGTGATGTCCGCGACGGCGGCACCGATGCGGCCCTGTGTGACGCGACCGCTCTCGGTGAGCGACACCTGCGGCTCACCGTCGCCCGCTGGAGCGCGGTCGCCGACCTGCGCGAGGTCGGCGTCGACGAGTTGGGCGATCACCGCGTGCACCGCCGGCTCGTCGACCTTCAGGGTGCTGGTGATCCGGTGCACGAGCCGTGCCCGGTCGACGGCGCCGTCGGCGAGGACGTTGAGCGCGAGCGCCTGGCCGAAGCTGATCCCGAGCGGGGTGATGGCTCGTTCGAGCAGGGCTCGGGTGGCGTAGTGGGCCTGGCCGATGACCTGGCCGTTGAGGATGGGTGCGGTGGACATGCCGCCTCCTTCAAAACGTTGGCGAAACCAATGTTGGCGCGACCAACGTAGCATGAATCGTGGGTAGCACCAACGATTTCTGCTAGGCTGCGCCGCATGGAGTCCACCGGCCCGCAGTCACCCGCCGGGCTACGCACCACCCCCAGCTGGCTGCTCAACCAGACCGCCAGCCACGCCGCCCGACTGATCGGCGAGGGCTTCGCCGCGCACGGCCTACGCGGCTATCACTATCGACTGCTCGCCGCACTGGCCGAGGGCGGCCCGGCCAGCCAGGCGGACCTCGGCCGGCGCTGCGGCATCGACCGCAGCGACGTCGTGGCGGCCATCAACGACCTGGCCGGCCGGGGGCTCGTGGTGCGCGCCCCCGACCCGGCCGACCGTCGCCGCAACGTCATCAGCCTCACTGACGCCGGCACCGACGAGGCCGACCGGATGGGGGAGACCGTGGAACGGGTCCAGCGCGATCTGCTCGCCCCGCTGTCCACCGACGAACGCGACCAACTGACCCGGCTGCTCACCCGGCTGCTCGACCACCACACCCGCCACTGACCCCGCATCAGGGGCCGGAACGGTCAGTGGACCGACGCGCTCAGCGGGCCTCGCGCAGCTCCGCCAGCCGTGCCTCGATCTCGGCCAGCTCCGCGCGCAGCTTCTCCGCCTGCTGCTCCGCCTCCGCCCGCTCGGTGCCGAGGATCTGCTCCACCGCCTCCTGCACGCCCGGCACGTCGACCAGCGCCACCATCTTCAACGCCTCCGCCGGCTTCACCACGTACGGCTTGGCGAGGGCCTTGCTGCCCTGCTGCGCGGCGACCGTCCACTCACCGTCGGCGTACGCCAGCGTCACCGTCAAGCCCGCCGGGCCCTTCGGCTTCACGGCCTTGACCGCCCGCCGTGCCGGCGCCTTCTCCACCTGTTCCACCTGCTCCACCTTTGGCTCCTCCCGCCGTGGCGTCGGCACCCGCGGCGTGTCCAACACGAACTCGGGCGCCGCCACCGCAGGCGGCTCCTCCGCCGGTGGCTCCGCCTTCGGCTCCACCACCCGACGACCGGCGCCCTTGGGTGCCATCGCCACATCCGCGGGGGAGAACGGCAACTCGTCGCGACCGAAGCGCACCACCACGAACTCGTCGGACACCTCGGGATCGGTCAGCTCCACCACCTGACCCCCCTGACCGGCGATCTGCCCCGCGGATGCGGTGAACACCACCCGCGGCTTACGCCCGGCCGCCAACGCCTCCCGCAGGCTCTGCACCTCGTCAGTGGACAAACCCTGGCCGGCATCCATCAGAACCCTCTTCCGTACACCTGTTTGATTGCTGTCTTGATATCAGCCGGCTGCGACACCCGCCGCACGGGGCTCCGGTCCGCTCAGCCGCCCAGCGCCCGCAGCGCCCGGTCCGCGTGGTCGTTCATGCTGACCTCACTGTGGATCACCTCGATCACCCGCCGGTCCACGCCGATCACGAACGTCATCCGCTTCGTGCTCAATGCCCCCAACGGCAGCCGCCGCCGCACCCCGAGCTGCTGCGCGACCGCCCCGTCCGGATCCGACAACAGCGGATAGTCGAAGCCGTGTCGCGCGGAGAACTCCGCCTGCTTCTCCACGGTGTCCCGGCTGATGCCCACCCGGGTCGCGCCCACCGCCGCGAACTCCGCCGCCAGATCCCGGAAGTGGCAGCTCTCCGCCGTGCAACCCCGGCTCAAGGCCGCCGGGTAGAAGAACAGCACCACCGGCCCCGCCGCCAGGAACTCCGACAGCCGCCGTGGCGTGCCCGTCTCGTCCGGCAGCTCGAAGTCCTCCACCACGTCGCCGACACTCACATCCGCCACCGCGCACCTCCGTTGTCAGACCGGACAGGCGGTGAGCGTAAGCGATCACGCCCAGAGCGTCGGCACCTCGTCCGCCACCACGGCGGCCTGCGCCCGCCCCGCCCGCGCCGCTCCGGCCCGCCGCGCGGGATCCAGCACGTTGCGGCCGATCGCCTTGCGCGCCCCCGCGTCCGGCGTCACCACCGCGACCCGCGAGCCGGCCGCCCGCAGACCGGCCACCTGCGCCGACAGCCGTGGCATCGGCCCGAACGCCCCCGACGTCGGCGCGATCACCAGCACCCGCCGGGCGCCCGCCGCCAGGTCCGCGTTCACCGCGGAGCGCATCCCGCCGTCGACGTAGTGGCGCGCGCCGATCGTCACCGGCGGCCACACCCCGGGCACCGCGCAACTGGCCCCCACCGCGTCCACCAGAGACACCCCGCTGTCGGCGTCGAACACCACGAACTCACCCGAGGACGCGTCCACCGCGGTCACCAGCAGCCGCCGCGCCGGCCACTCCCGGGCCGGCAGGCGGGCCTCGATGACCGCTCGCCGCGACGCCTCCGAGGGGGTACGGGCCGCCACCGCCATCGCCCCGATCCGCGCCCGTGACCGCACCGCGTCGCGGGTCCGACCACCGGCCCACACCATCCGCGCCAGCGTCGCAAACCCCAGCCGCGCCGTCCGCTCGCCGGACGGTGGCGCCAACTGCGCCTCGTACAGCTGCTCCAGCGGCATGCCCGAGCACACCTGCGCGCCGACCACCGAGCCCGCCGACGTGCCCACCACCAGATCCGCCTCGGACACCACGACGCCCCGGTCGGCCAGCCCCGCCAGCAGGCCCAGCTCCCAGGCCACGCCGGTCACCCCGCCACCACCGAGCACCAACGCCCGCTCCATGTGACTCTCCTCTCGACGACCGAGCCGCGCCGGTCACGGTAGCGTCGGCGCGACCCCTACGCGGCCCCAGGAAACAGCGGGAGGCACCATGACACCCGTCACCGTCATCACTGGCGGCGGCCGCGGCATCGGCGCGGCCACCGCCCGCCGCCTCGCGGCGGCCGGGCACCACGTCGCTCTGTGCTACCGGCGCGACCACGCCGCCGCCAGCGCCGTCCTGGCCGACCTGCACGCCACCGGCCGGCAGGCCATCGCGGTGTGCGCCGACACCACCGACCCCGCCCAGGTCGACGACCTGTTCGCCGCCGCCGCGCAGCTCGGCCCGCTCACCGGTCTGGTCAACAACGCCGGCGTCACCAGCCCCATCGGGCCCTTCACCGAGCTGCGCGTCGACGACCTGCGCCGGGTCGTCGACGTCAACCTCATCGGCTACGTCCTCTGCGCCCAGCAGGCCGCCCGCCGGATGACCGACGGCGGCGCCATCGTCAACGTGTCCTCGGCCGCGGCCACCCTCGGCAGCCCCGGAGAGTACGTGCACTACGCCGCGGTCAAGGCCGCCACCGACACCCTGACCGTCGGCCTGGCCAAGGAGCTCGCCCCGCGGCGCATCCGGGTCAACGCCGTCGCGCCCGGCATCGTGCGCACCGACATCCACGCCGACTCCGGCGTACCCGACCGCGCCGACACCGCCGCCGGCCGCATCCCGCTCGGCCGCGCCGGGGAACCCGACGAGATCGCGGCCGCCATCGCCTGGCTGCTCGGCCCGGACGCGTCGTACGCCACCGGCACCGTGCTGCGCGTCTCCGGCGGTCTCTGAACCGACCTGGGGTGGGTGCCGCGTCAGCGCGGCACCCACCCGGCGGTCAGTGGGTGAACAGCTTCGCTGCCGTGATCACCGTCTGCGCCACTCCGTAGCCGAGCAGCGCCGCCACCACCAACCAGGAGATCCACAACCGGGCCTGCTGCCCGTGCCGGCCGTCGTCGCTCATCGCGTGCCACTCCTCTCCGCCGCCACCGGCGCCGTACCCTCGTCCGCGTCCCCACCGGTGGGCGGCTCGTGGAACCGCTGCGGCACCGGCCGGATCAGCAGGTTCGCCACGAAGCCCACCGCCAGCACACCCACCATCGTGAACAGCGCCGGCCGGTACGCCGCCGCCGTCAACGTGCCCGGCTCGCCCTCGGCGTCGAGGAACCCGTTGACGATCAGCGGGCCGGCGATCCCCGCCGCCGACCAGGCGGTCAGCAGCCGGCCGTGGATCGCGCCCACCTGGAACGTGCCGAACAGGTCCCGCAGGTACGCCGGCACCGTGGCGAACCCGCCGCCGTAGAACGACAGGATCACGCACGCCAGCAGGACGAACAGGGCCGTGGCCGTCTGCCCGACCAGGGCCAGCAGCGCGTACAGCACCATGCCCACACCCAGGTACACCAGGTAGATCGGCTTACGCCCGATCACGTCCGAGGTGGACGACCACACGAATCGGCCGGCCATGTTGAACAGCGACAGCAGCCCCACAAATCCGCCGGCCGCCGCCACCGTCACCGCCGAGGTGCCGTTGTCCCGGAAGAAGTCCTGGATCATCGGGCTGGCCTGTTCCAGGATCCCGATGCCCGCCGTCACGTTGCAGAACAGCACCACCCACAGCAGCCAGAACGACCGGGTCTTCACCGCGTTCGCCGCCGACACGTTCGCCGTGGTGACCAGCGGCTTCGCCGCCACCGTCGCCGGATCGAACCCGGCCGGACGCCAGTCCGGCGCGGGCACCCGCACGTTCGCCACCCCGAACATCATGATCACGAAGTAGCCCAAGCCGAGCGTCACGAACAGCCACACCAGTGCGCTGCCCGACGCGGTCGATCCTGCGTTGGCCGGGTCGTAGCCCGGGTCGTAGAACGACAGCAACTGCCGGGACAGGGGAGAGGCCACCATCGCCCCACCGCCGAACCCCATGATCGCCAGCCCGGTGGCCAGGCCCGGCCGGTCCGGGAACCACTTGATCAACGTGGAGACGGGGGAGATGTACCCGATCCCCAGACCGATGCCGCCGAGCAGTCCGTACCCCAGATACAGCAGCCACAGTTGCTTCGTGGCGATGCCCAGCGAGCCCACCAGGAAGCCCGTCGCCCAGAAGCAGGCGGAGACGAACATCGCCTTACGCGGCCCGTTCGCCTCCACCCAGGTCCCGGCGACCGCGGCGGACAACCCCAGCATCACGATCGCGATGCTGAAGATCACCCCGATGGGCGGTCTGACTGGCATCGAAGTGGGCGATCAGCGAGTTCTTGTACACGCTGGTCGCGTAGACCTGGCCGATGCAGAGGTGGATGGCCAACGCCGCAGGGGGGATGAGCCATCGGCTGTAACCGGGCGGCGCGACAGTGTGCCGACGATCGAGCGCGGAAAGCATCAGCTGCTTCCTCTCCGAAGCGGGCGAGAAACGTCCTCACCACTTGCCCACACATCGCGGAGCTGGCAAACCTCACGATCGCCGGACGGTCGGTCCGGTGAGCTGAGCGGTCCAGCCGCCCCGCGCGGCGCTACCCCGCGCTGCATCCGCCATTCGGATGGCCCGGGACGACGATCGGCCAGATCCATGTGCGACGGTCCGTTGACGGCGGCTAGGAAGAACGGATGGCCAACGAGGTGACCGTTCCGCTGCTGCCCTGCGCGTCCATCGACGACATCGTCGCGTTCTACGAGGTGCTCGGTTTCCGAACCACGCATCGGCAACGCAAGCCCAACCCGTACGTGGCCCTGCGGCGTGAGGACCTGCATCTGCACTTTTTCGAGATGCCGGGGTTCGATCCGGAGCAGTCCTACGGTTCGTGCCTGGTGCTGACGTCGGACACGGGTGAGCTGTACCAGGCGTTCGCGGCGGGCATGCGGGCCGCCTACGGCAAGGTGCTGATCTCCGGGACCCCGCGAATGACCCGGCCCCGGGCACGGAAGAACCACGACGGGTTGAGCGGGTTCAGCGTCATCGACCCGGGAGGCAACTGGATCCGCGTCGTTCAGAACGCGGCTGTCAGCCCCACACCGGCGCCCGTGCCGGTTGGACGGCTCGCCAAAGCCTTGGCGAACGCTGTCGTGCAGGGGGATTCCAGGAGTGACTTCCAGCAGGCCGCCCGGATCCTCGACAGTGCGTTGGCGCGTGTCGAGACCGGCGACGACCCGGTCGCGCTGGTGGAGGTCCTCGCCTATCGCGCCGAAGTGGCGATGGTGCTGAACGAGCCGGCGACGGCGGCGACAATGCTGGCCCGCGTCGACCGGGTCGCGCTGAGCACGGAGGAAACCGAGCGGGCCACGGGGGCACTCCAGAGCTCGGCCGACATCGCGGCAGCACTGGCCTAGCGCCTCGGGTGGCGGTCGCCCAAGGCCGCCGCCAACCGCTCTCGGCGCGCCGAGAGCGGTTGACCAGCCGTCAGGCTGCCGGCGTGGGACCGGCGAGGTGGGCCATGATCTTGCCGAGCTGGTCGGCATAGGTGTCGAGGAATTCCTGCGAGTCGGCGGGCAGTCCGGTCACCCGGCGGACGACCTGGGGCAGCACGGTCGGTGCGAGCGTCGCCGCGAACAGCATGAGCAGCACGTAGGGCGGGTCGAGGCTGGCCGCGAGCTCGCCGGCTTCCTGGCGGCGACGTACGTCGTCGACCATCGCCGTGAAGTAGGCCTGTGCTTCCTGCTCGCCCTCGGGGTCGGGTGTGGCGCCGGTGTCGGCGAGCCCCTCCCACGCGAGCAGCCGTGCCCAGGATCGCTGAGTGGCCCCGAGCCGGACGAAGCCGGTGACCACGTCGGCCATCGTCACGTCGGGCTGCGCGGCGCCGCTGGTCGTCTGCCATCGGCGCTGCAGCGCCTGGAACAGGCCTTCCTTGCCGTCGAAGTAGTACGAGATCAGCTGCTGGTTGACCCCGGCGCGGGCGGCGATCGCACTTGTCCGGGCGCCCGCGAAGCCGTGCTCGCCGAACTCGACCAGCGCCGCTTCGAGGATGCGCTCGCGGGTGCGCTCGGCGTCGCGTTTGCGCTCGTCGCCGCTGGGCGACCGGCGGGGTCCGCTCATGGCGATCATCATAACACAATTACGCATATGCCTGACGCAATCAATCATTCAGTTGACACGCACATGCGTGTGGATGACACTCGTGGCATGAACACCATCGATGTCATGATCATCGGCGGCGGGATCGGCGGCCTGTGCCTGGCCCAGGGCCTGCGCCAGGCCGGCGTCGCCGTCACGGTCCACGAACGCACCTACGTCCGCACCGACTGGCTGCAGGGCTACCGGATCCACATCAACCCGCATGGCAGCCGCGCTCTGCACGCCGCCCTGCCGCCCGCGACCTGGCAGGCCTTCCTCGACACCGTCTCGGTCGGCGACGGCGGATTCGGGTTCACCACCGAACACCTCGACGATCTGCTGCGGTTGCCCGCCGACGAGATCACCTCGGGCGACGGCCCGCAGGACCAGCACTACGGCGTCAGCCGGATCAGCCTGCGCGAGGTACTGCTGTCCGGAATGGACGACGTCCTGCGGCTGGGCAGCGAGTTCACTCACTACGAGATCACCGGCGACGGTCGGGTCACCGCACACTTCGCTGACGGCAGCACGGCCACCGCTGACGTGCTCATCGGCGCCGACGGGGCCAATTCACGCGTACGCGGCCAGCTGATCCCGCACGCGCGGCGCGTCGACACCGGCGTCATCGCGATCGCCGGCAAACACCGCCTGGACGGGGCCACCCTGCCTCGCGTCCTCACGCACGAGACCAACCTCGTGATCCCGAAGGATCGCGGTTCCCTGTTCACCGCCGTGTGGCGCCCGGACCGGAACCTGCTCGCGCAGCGGGATCAGATTCCCGCCGAGTTCCTGCTCGACAACACGACCCCGTTCGTGCTGTGGGGTTTCAACGACGCGGCGGCCGCCTTCCCGGTAGACGTCGAGAAGCTCAGCGGCGCCGACCTCCGCACGGTGGTGCTGAACCGCGTGGCCGGCTGGGCACCCGCCCTGGGTGACCTCGTCCGCGGCTCCAACCCGCAGACGATCAACGCGATTCGCCTCCGCAGCGCCACCCCGGTCGACCCGTGGCCGACCGGGCCCGTGACGCTGCTCGGCGACGCGATCCACAACATGACACCGCTGGCCGGCGTGGGCGCCAACACCGCCCTGCGCGACGCCGACCTGCTACGCCGCAAGCTCACCGCGGTCGCCGCAGGCCAGGACAGGCTCGTCCCCGCGCTGCAGGACTACGAGCGGCAGATGCTCGACTACGGCTTCGCCGCCGTCCGGCAGTCGCTGCGCAACGCCAAGCAGACGGCGTCACCCAGCCGCCTCGGCCGGACCGCCTTTCGGACGGTGCTGCGCACGGTCAACGCGATTCCGCCGGTACGCCGCCGGTTCGCCGCACAACTCGGCCAGTGAGTCCCGACCCGAGCGGCGTGACAAGCGGTTACGCGACGAGCAGGAACACGCTGATCGCCAGCATCACCACGGCGGTGGCCCCGTGGATGCCGTAAACGGCCGCCTTGGGCCCGTTGCTGCGCAGCACGATCAGCGCGTCGCCGACGGGGATGACGGTGGCGGTCAGCATGAACCAACCCAACAGATGGGGTGTCGCTCCAGCCAGCAGGATGAAGATGAAGAGCCCCGAGGCTATGTCGCGCACCGCCTTGACGGTCAGCCAGGCCTGGAAGTTCCGGTCCTCGGTCGGTGTGCCGGGGATGCCAAAGCCGGCGGCGGCCTGCGGTGCCCAGAAGGCGCGCGCGCCGATGAAGATGATGCCCGCGCCGATCAGTCCGGCGAGCACGCTGGCGACGTTGGTGAGCATGGGTTGGGTCCCCTCCCGACGGTAGTGCCGCAGCGATTCCTAGCGGCACTAGTAGTGGTAGCGACGATAACCCTAGCCTCGACAGCATGTCTAGTGCTGCTAGGATGTTGTCATGTCCGCCATCAACGAGCGCCGTGAGCGTGAACGCGCCCAGCGCCATGAGCTGATCGTCACGGCCGCGCGCGAACTCGCGGAAGCCGAAGGCTGGGAGGCGGTGACGACGCGCCGGCTGGCTGAACGCGTCGAGTACAGCCAGCCGGTGCTGTACAGCCACTTCAACGGCAAGGACGCCATCGTGAGCGCCGTCGCCATCGACGGCTTCAGTGAACTCGCCGCCCACCTGCGCCGCGCGCAGCAGGCCGCCCCCGAGCCGGGGCAGGCCCTGCGTGCCGTCTGCCGCGCCTACCTGGAGTTCGCGACCGAACGACCTGCCCTGTACCAGGCCATGTTCGTCCTGCCCACTGACTTGAAGTTCGCGAGCGCCGAGACACTGCCCCCGCTACGGGCCGCTTTCGACGAGTTCGTGAGCTGCTTCCGCCCGGACAACGAGCGACGCGAACTGTTCGCCGAAGTCATCTGGAGCGCGTTGCACGGCATGGCTGTCCTGTCCGGCAGCGGCCGCATCCCCCCGGCCGGCCAGGAAGAACGGCTCGATTTCCTTGTCACTCAGATCGCCGACACCCCGAACGGGGGCAATTGAAAGGCCAGGGATCTGAGCCGAGGCGTTAGCTGGCCGCGTCCGCGCACCATGCCCGGCACGGTCACCGCAGGTGTGGGGCGTGCCAGCCGCCGGCGAGCGCGTCGGCGTCCACCGGACCCCACGTGCCCTTGTCGTACGCCTGCACCTCCGCCGGCAGATCCAGGATCGGTCCGACGACGCGCCACTCCTGCTGGATCGTCTCCTCGCGGGCGAACCGCAGGTGCTGCCCGTCCATCGCGTCGTCGAGCAGGCGCTCGTACGCCTCCTGCCGGTGCCCGAGTGCCGCGCCGAAGTCCACGGACAGGTCCACCGGACGGCTGGCCACCTCGGCGCCCGGGCTCTTCGCCTGGATCGACATGGTGATGCCGTCGCGGCGGCCGAGCCGGAACCGCAGTAGGTTCGCGGGTGCCACGGCGCCGCCCTCGGCCGGGATGAGGGACCGCTGCGGCTGCTTGAACTCGACCACGACCTCGGTCGCCGTCCCGGGCAGGGACTTGCCGGTCCGCAGGTAGAAGGGCACTCCCGCCCAGCGGGGGGAGTTGACCGTCAACCGGGTGGCGACGAACGTCTCCGTGTTCGAGTCCGGCCGTACGCCCGGCTCGTCCCGGTAGCCGGCGTACTGACCCCGCACGGTGGACTCTGGCGACAGCGGCTCGATCTGCCGCAGCACCGCGACCTCCGCCTCGCGGAACGCGTCGGTGTCGTCGGCGACCGGCGCTTCCATCGCGATCAGCGCGACGACCTGCAGGATGTGGTTCTGCAGCACGTCGCGGGTGGCGCCCACGGTGTCGTAGAAGCCCGCGCGGCCCTGGGTGCCGAAGCCCTCGGCGAGGGTGACCTGAATGTTGTCGATGTGCTCGCTGTTCCACAGCGGCTCGAACAGCCGGTTGGCGAACCGGAAGGCGTAGAGGCCTTCGACGGCTTCCTTGCCGAGGTAGTGGTCGATGCGGAACACGCGATCCGGGTCGAAGGCCGCGCGCAGCGTGCGGTCCAGCTCGTGGGAGGACTCCAGGTCGCGCCCGAACGGCTTTTCCACGATGACCCGGCCGCGGTCGGCCAGACCGACCGCCGCCAGGCCCTCGACGACGGAGCCGAACACCGCCGGGGGGATCGCCAGGTAGAAGATCGGACGGTCGGCGCCCTGCAGGCGGGCGGCCAGCCGCTGGTACGTGCTGGGGTCGGCGTAGTCGCCGGAGATCATCGAGAGGTTGCGCGCCAACGCGTCGAACGTCTCGTCGTCGACCTCGTCGTTGGCCTCGGCGACCGACTTGCGGGCGGTGGTGACGAGCTGCTGGTCATCCCAGGGGGAGCGGGCGACGCCGATCACGGGGACGTCGAGGCGGTCGCGCCTGGTCAATTCGTACAGCGCCGGAAACAGCTTCTTCGAGACGAGGTCTCCCGTGACGCCGAACAGCACTACCGCGTCTGAGCGCACGTGCATGGTTCTTCCATCCGATTGAGTAAACCTGATCATCCAACCGGAGAACCTCCCGACCCACGCTCGAATTCCCCCCGAGCAACCCGCGTGAGGACGGCGACAAGGCCCCGGTGGGCTCGGCCGTCCAGGCGAGCACAATAAGGAAGGTTTACAGTTCCGGCGTACCCCGGGTAGCGTGCGAATCGGATCGATCACCACCGATCGCCACGAAGGCCTGGAGGTATCCGTGCGTCGCCGACACACCATGACGCGGCTGCTGGTCATAGCCGCACTCGGACTGCCGTTCATCCTTCCGGGAGCCCCGGCCGTCGCCGCCCCGACCACCCCATCCCGGCAGCTGACCGACGTGGTCCCCGCACCCGTGGAGACCCGCCCCGACACCCGCGGCACCTTCCGGATCAGCCCGCTGACCGTCATCCGCACCGCACCCGGCTCGCTCGCCGCTTGGCAGGCGGGACGGCAACTCGCCGAAACCCTGCGCCCCGCCACCGGCTACCCGCTGCCCGTGCTGCCCGTACGTTCGACTCCGCTGCCCGAGATCGCCCTGGTCGTCGGGGGAGCGGACGCACGGATCGGTCAGGAGGGCTACCAACTCGACGTGACCCGCCGCGGCGTGACGATCCGGGCCAACACCGCGGCCGGGCTGTTCGCCGGCACGCAGACGCTGCGTCAACTGCTACCCGCCCAGATCGAAGCACCCGACCGGCAGCGGGTCACCTGGACGGTGCCCGGCGGACGGATCGTGGACTACCCCCGCTTCGCGTACCGCGGAGCGATGCTCGACGTGGCCCGGCACTTCCACACCGTCGACGAGATCACCGCGTACGTGGACCTGCTCAGCCAGTACAAAATCAACTACCTGCACCTGCACCTGACCGACGACCAGGGCTGGCGGATCCAGATCGACTCCTGGCCCCGGCTCACCACGGTCGGCGGCGGGCCGGGCACCGGAGTCGACGGCGTCGGCCCCGGGTTCCTCACCAAGGCCGACTACAAGGCCGTGGTCGCTTACGCCGCCGCCCGCCACATCACGATCGTTCCCGAGATCGACATGCCCGGGCACACCAACGCCGCCCAGTCGACCTACCCCGAACTCAACTGCGACGGCGTCGCACCGGCCCCGCGTACCGACACGGCGGTCGGCTACAGCTCGCTGTGCATCAACGACGACCTGACCTACCGCTTCGTCGAAGACGTCATCCGCGAGCTTGCCGAGATCACGCCCGGCCCGTTCCTGCACATCGGCGGCGACGAGGCGCACGCGACCACCGACGAGGACTACCGCACCTTCATGAACCGGGTCCTCCCACTGGTCGCCAAGTACGGCAAGCGCGCCTCCGGGTGGAACGAGGTCGCGCAGGCCGACCCGCCGACCGACGTCGTCGCGCAGTTCTGGGGCACCGGCACCACCAACGCCGACCTGGCCGAGGCCGCCGCCCGGGGCAACAAGGTGGTCATGTCGCCGGCGAGCAAGTCCTACCTGGACATGAAGTACGACGTCAACACCCGCCTCGGGCTGCGCTGGGCCGGCTACATCGAGGTGTCCGACGCGTACGGCTGGGATCCGGCCACCCGGGTCACCGGCGTCGGCGAGGAGGCGATCCTCGGCGTCGAGGCGCCGCTGTGGTCCGAGACGCTGCGCACCCTGGACGACATCGAGTACATGGCCTTCCCACGCCTGCCCGCGATCGCCGAACTCGGCTGGTCCACGGCAGCCAGCCACAACTGGGAGTCGTTCCGGACACGACTGGGGGAGCAGGCACCCCGCTGGCGACTGCAGGAGGTCAACTTCTACCCGTCCCCGCAGGTGCCCTGGCTCTGACCCGACTAGCCATCCCCACCGGCCGGCCCTGCGGTCAATGATCATCACTCAGTCCACCGGCGCCACCCTCCGCGTCGGTGGTGGCCTGTACATCACGCCAGCCCCGAGGACGTCGCGGCGTGGCGGGTGGCGCACGGTGGAAGGGCTGCCGTGTCGTCCGCGGCTCATCGGTGTCAGAGGCGTCCCGTGGCCCTGGTCAGGTACACCAGTCGCTGAACCCGGGTGGGTTGACCGCGTCCCACCGCAGCCCCTATCGTTCCAGTACGTTGAACGGCGTACGGCTCAGTCGAACGATTTGGTGGGATGTAGTGGTCGAGGCACCTCTGGGCATCATTGTTCCACCGGCCAACCCGACGGTTGAGCCCGAGCTTCGCCGCCTGCTGCCGCCCCGCGTCCGCTACCACGTCGCCCGCCTGCCAGTCGTGGACGGGACGCTCGCGCAGCGGCT
This sequence comes from Micromonospora sp. NPDC005173, assembly GCF_040608515.1. Taxonomy (NCBI): domain Bacteria; kingdom Bacillati; phylum Actinomycetota; class Actinomycetes; order Micromonosporales; family Micromonosporaceae; genus Micromonospora; species Micromonospora sp. NPDC005173. Next base: position 32,966 of record NZ_JBEXIK010000007.1, on the reverse strand, counting down.
GGATCGTTACGCCGAGTTGTTGCCAAACACCGCCGCCACACTGCGAGGCCTGGACCTGCGGGCCAGTTACGTCGCCTGTACCGGCTGTTACTACCGGTCGGGGCGGACCGACGTGAATCGCACCGACGAGGCGGCGACCGAGCGGCTCGGCGCACCGGTGTTCGGCGCCGCGAGCGCGGTGCGGCAGGTGCTCGACCGCCTCGGAGTGCGGTCACTGACCCTGGTCTCGCCGTACCCGGACTGGCTCACCGAGCAGGCGGCGGCCTTCTGGCGGGCGACCGGCCGCAGTGTCGGCACGCCCGTGCCGGTGCCCGGCACGGGCGCCATCTACGACCTTGCCTCGACCACCGTGCGGGACACCGTGCACCAGGCGCTGCGGGCGCCGGCCGACGGTTTCCCGCCCGGGCATGCGGTGCTGCTGACCGGAACGGGCGCGCCCAGCCTGGACGTACTCGATCAGGTCCTGCCGGAGGCACCCGTGCCGGTGCTCTCCTCGAACCTGGCGGGCGCCTGGCAGCTGTTGAAGATCGCCGGGGCGACCCACCTGGCGAGTGAGTCACAAAGCCCGGCGCTGCGGCATCTGGCCGCCGCCCTGACTCAGCCCTCCATGACCGGAATCGCCGGCGGTGTCGTCGGCGGGAAGGAGTGAACGTGGCGCCAGCCAGCCACCCCGTGGAAGCACCGGTCGTCGTCCTCGGCGGCGGACCGGTGGGCATGGTGACGGCCCTCGCCCTGGCCCGACGCGACATTCCGGTGATCGTTCTCGAACGCGGCCACGACGAGGTGCAGTCGGAGTGGCGGGGCTCGACCGTCCACCCGCCGACCACCGAGCTGCTGGACGAGCTCGACCTGGCCGCCCCGGTGCTCAAGGAGGCGGTCCGGGTGCACCGGCTGGACTACCGCGACCTCGAACTGACCGAGTCCGCCTGCTTCTCCTACGACGCGTTGGAGGGGGAGACCCGCTATCCGTTCCGGCTGCAGTACGAGCAGTACAAGCTGGTCCGGCTGCTGCGCCGCGCGGTCAGTGAGGCGCCGAACGTGGACATGCGGTTCGGGCACGATGTGGTCGGGCTGCGCCAGGACGACACACGCGTCGAGTTGGTCGTTGCGGTCGGCGACGCCCGAACCGCGGTGACCGGTCGTTGGGTGGTGGCCGCCGACGGCGCACACAGCACCGCCCGCAAACTGCTCGATGTCCCGTTCCCCGGCTTCACGTACCCGTCCCTGAGCCTGGTGGTGGCCACGCCGTTCCGCTTCGAGGACGCGGTGCCCGATCTCGGGGCGGTCGGATACTGGTCCGGCCCGAAGGGCCGCTTCTCGCTGATCAGGACACCGGACATCTGGCGGGCGGCGCTATCGACGGCGACCGGGGTCGACGACGAACCTCCTCCGGGTACCCATCCGGCCTTCCTGGCCGCCGTCGAGCTCCTGCTGGGCGGTCGGCCCGACGCCCGCGAGCTGCCGCTGAGCCAGCACCAGTTGTACCGCAGCCACCAGCGACTCGCGGCCTCCTTCCGGATCGGCCGTGTGCTGCTGGCCGGCGACGCCGCCCACCTGAGCAGCACCACCGGGGGCATGGGTCTGAACTCGGGAATCCACGACGCGATGGCGGTCGCCACCGCGTTGGCCGAGCCTGACCAGGACGCGGCCACCATCGGGTACGCGGAGCGTCGCAGATCCGTCGCCGAGCGTTTCGTCCAGCCGACCACGACGGAGAATCGCACCTCGGCGGACGGGGTCGAGCTGGCGGGGCGTCGCGAGCGGTTGATCCGTCTTCGGGCACTCGCCGAGAACCCCGAGGATGCCAAAATGTACCTGCGGCGTGTCAGTATGCTCGGGATCCAGCACTAGGCATCGGGCGTCCACCAAGACCAGATCCGGCCGTCCGCTGGCGTTCGGGAAATGCACGGACGAGAGGTGATCGAATGGGGATCAGCGGTGCCGGTGACTGAGCCAGAAGACGGTCATCGCTATACGACGAGCGGCCTGGGTCGCGCGCTGGCGGTGATCGATCTCCTCGCCGAACGCAGCCCGGAAATGATCGGGGTGTCCACAATCGCGCGAGAGCTGAACCTGCCCAAGGCGGTGGCCCACCGCATCCTCAAGGAGTTGACGGCCAACCAGTTCGTCACCTTCGACGAGGGTACCCGGCGGTATCGGCTCGGGCCGGGCGCTCTCGCGGTCGGCCTGGCCGCACTGCGCGCCATCGACGTCCAGGCGATCACGAACCGGCACATGCGACGGCTGGTGGAGGCCACGGGGGAGACCGCGACGCTGTCGATGCGGCAGGGCTGGGTGCGGGTCTACACCGACCAGGTGCTCTCGCCGCACGAGATCCGGATGTCCGTCACGCTCGGCTCCCGACATTCGCTGGTCGCCGGCTCGTCGTCCAAGGCGATCCTGGCGGCGCTGCCCGACGCCGAGGTGGCCGAATACCTCGCCACCCACGAGCTGATCCCGGTTACCGCGGCCACCATCACGTCGGTCGAGCAACTTTGGGCTGACCTGCGGACGGTCCGTCAGCAGGGTTACGCGGTAAGCCGGGGTGAACGGCAGGCCGGCGCGGCAAGCGTGGCGGCGCCCATCCGGCTCGCCTCGGGCGAGGTCTACGGGTCGCTGTCGCTGTGTGGCCCACAGGACCGCTTCTCATCGCGGCTGCTGGCCGAGTACGGCGACCTGGTGGCGGACGCCGCCCGCCAGGCCAGCGCCGAGTTGGGCTACCAGTCCGCCCCAGCCGAGGCGGACCAGGGGCCGGCGGAGAGGAAGCGGCTGGCCCGGCGTCAGGCGACCCGGTCCGCTGCGGACCAGGCCGCGACCAGCTCGGCCGAGGTCGTGGTCTCGCAGAAGTAGAACCCCAGATTGCGGATCGCCGCCTCGGCGAGGTCCGCGCGGGTCCAGCCGACCAGGTCGGTCGGCATCGTGGTTGCCAGGTCCGACATGTACGCGTCGCGGATGGTCGAGTCCACGCAGACGTTGGCAGCCGTGCCGACCACCACCACGTGGTCGCGTCCGTGCGCACGCAGCAGATTGTGCAGGGGCGTGCCGACGAAGGCGCTGTAGCGCGTCTTCTCCAGGTGACAGTCGCCCGACTCGGGCCGCAGGCCGTCGGCGAGCTCGGCGCCCCAGGAACCCGCAGCGCAGACGCTGAGCGGGCTGCGGCCCATCGCCTCGGCGCGCGCCCGCCTGGCCGGCGACACGAGCTGTTCGTGGGCGGCCTGGCGTACCCAGATGACCAGGCAACCGGCGGTCCGTGCCCGGTCGAGGAAGCTCGGCAACCGGTGGGCCAGATCGGTGTTGACGCCGACGTCGGCGCCGAGCTTCGCCATCGCCCCGGTGGGGGAGCAGAAGTCGTTCTGCATGTCGATGACCAGCACTGCTGTGCGCTGCGGCAGGTGTTCCATGGCAGTTGCTCCGAATTGGGGGATTGGTAAGGAAGCAGTGGTATCGACTCGGGTCCTACAGACCATTGACCTCGCCGCCGAAGATAGCTTACGTTCCCACCAACAGAACGGCGTACTGCACAAGCGAACAATCTCGCGAGAGACGCGGGTCGGCCGGTGACAGGGGAAGCCATGAGTGCGATCAAAGTGGAGGGCGTCAGCAAGGTCTTCGCCGGCGCCGGTGGGGAGTCGATGCTCGCGCTGAGCGACGTCTCGCTCGACATCGCCGACGGCGAGTTCGTCGTGCTGCTCGGTCCGTCCGGATGCGGCAAGACGACACTGCTGCGGATCATCGGCCAGTTGGAGGCCCCGACCGTGGGGCGGGTACGACTCGACCACGGAGGGCGGAGCGACGACGCCGACCGGCCGCTGGGTTTTGTGTTCCAGGAGGCCACTCTGATGCCCTGGCGGTCGACGGGCGCCAACGTCGCCCTCCCGCTGGAGATGGCCGGTGTCGGCAAGCGGGAGCGCACGAACAAGGTCCGCGAGATGCTGACCCTCGTCGGCCTTCCCGAGGCTGAGAACAAGTTCCCGCACCAACTGTCGGGCGGCATGCGACAGCGGGTCTCCATCGCCCGGGCGTTGGCGCACGACCCGCAGGTGCTGCTCATGGACGAGCCGTTCGGCGCCTTGGACGCGCAGACCCGCGACATGATGAACGCCGAGCTGCAGCGGATCTGGCTGGAGAACCGCAAGACGGTCGTCTTCGTGACGCACTCGGTCTCCGAAGCGGTGTTCCTGGCCGACCGCATCGTGATGCTGGGGACCAAGCCCGGCCACATCCACTCCATCACCGAGGTGACGCTGCCGCGGCCGCGCACCATCGCCATGACTGAGTCTGCCGAGTTCCGCCACCTCGCCGCGGAGCTGCGCCGCCAGATCGGCGAGGTGCAGGAAACCGAAACCCGACCCGCCGTCTCGGCCTGACCCGCACTCGAGGTGTCGCACGTGACCACTACTGAACAGCGCCACCCGGCGCCGACGTCGTCTTCTGGACAACCGCTGCGTCCCCCGCCGCCGACCTGGTCGCAGCGACTGCGCAACAACCGCTGGCTGTCCTTCTACACCAGTCCTCTGCTGGTCGCGTTGTTCCTCGTGGCCTGGAAGGTCTACGTCGAGGTCACGGACCTGTCCCGGTTCGTGCTGCCGGCACCGGAGGCGGTGTTCAAGTCGTTCGCCGAGCAGATCACCGACCCGTTCGTGTGGCAGACCCACATCTGGACGACCTTCTACGAGGTCATGATGGGCCTGGCGCTGGCGATCGTCCTGGGCGTGGGGCTCGGCCTGATGATCGGCAAGTCGCCGCTGTTCGACCGGATCGCCCGGCCGTTCATCGTCGCCACTCAGGTGGTGCCGAAGGTCGCGCTGGTGCCGCTGTTCATCCTCTGGCTCGGCTTCGGCCCGTCGTCGAAGGTGGTCATGGCGGCGTTGCTGGCCTTCTTCCCGCTGCTGATCAACACCTCGTTCGGCGTCCGCTCGGTGCCACGCTCCATGCACGACCTGATGACGACGCTGAAGGCATCGCGCTGGGAGCGGTTCTGGAGAGCAGACCTGCCGTACACGATGCCGTTCATCCTGGCCGGCATGGAGCTGGCGGTCGTCCAGGCGACCATCGGCGCGATCGTCGGCGAGTATCTCGGCGGCGACAAGGGCCTCGGCCGGTACGCGGTCAACCTGCAGAACGGCCTCCAGGTCGACAAACTGTTCGGCGCGATCCTGATCATGGCCCTGTTCGGCTTCACCCTCTACAGCGTCGTGACCGGCGCCCGCCGGCTCCTGATTCCCTGGCACGAGTCCGTGCAGCCGCGACGCACGCCCTGACGGGCCGCGCTCTCACCTAAAACCCGATCCATGGTCGGCGCCGCGACGCGGCGCGGGCAGGTCCCTCCTTGCCTTTTATCCGTCGCACACCATCCATCCATCCCTCGGCACCGGGAGATTCTCGTGAAATATGACCGTTCCATCGGCGCGCCGGTCTCGCGGCGCTCGTTCCTCCGGGTCGGCGCCACAGCGGGGCTCCTGCTGCCCAGCGCCGGCGGCATGACCCTGCTGCTCAGCGGTTGCGGTGGCGACGACAACAAGGTCAACGCCGACGGCAGCATCTCCGGCTCGTACATGACCGCCTCCGGCATGACGCTGAGCTTCGTGGAGACGATGGTCGCCAAGGAGCGCGGCTTCTTCGCCGAGTACGGCCTGAAGCTGGACATCAAGGGTGGGCAGGGCACAGCCACGGCCATCCAGGCGGTGCTCGGTGGTTCGGCCGACCTGACCCGGGCCAACGGCATCAACGCCATCATCGCGGTGGCCAACGAGCAGGCACCGTTCATCAGCATCGCCAGTGTGCGGCAGAAGTCGCAGTTCGAGGTGGTGTCCCTGCCGAACAGCCCGATCCGCAATCCGGCCGAGCTGGCCGGGCGCACCTGCGGCATCGTGTCCACCGGTGGCGCCACCGAGAACCTGCTCGACGTCATGCTGATCAATGCGGGCGTCAACCCCAAATCGGTGAAGCGCCCGGTCACCGGTGTCGGCACCGCCGCGTACGAGCTGGCCCGCAAGGGTGATGTCAATGCGTGGATCTGTGTCAACACCGATCGGGCCACCATCCAGAAGGAGGTCGGCGAGGTCGTCTTCTTCAGCACCGACGAGTTCGCACCGATGCCGTCGGACTCGTACAACACCAGTTCCCGGATGGTGGAGTCGGGCAGCGACATGCCGGTGAAGTTCCTTGCCGGCGTACTCAAGGCCATCGACTACGCCAGCAAGGAGGAGAACTGGGACCAGGTCATCAACGACCTGCGTAAGTACAACCCGGAGGCCGATCCGGCCCAGGCGCGCGCCGAGCTGCCGCTACTGGTGGAGAGCTGGCTGGCGGCCGGTCCGGACAAGGCCCTGCAGATGGACGACCAGACCTGGCTCAAGGGTCAGGAGAGCCTCATCAAGGCCAAGCTGGTGAAGTCCGCGGCGCCGATCGACAAGCTCATCTACCGGGATTACCTTGAGCGCGCGAGGAGCCTGTGACGGCCGGCAGCGGGGCCGCCGCGGTGCTGGCGGCGGCCGCGGCCAGCGGCGTGCAGCGACTGTGGTTCAACAGTGGCTCTGAGCTGACCTCGTTTCAGGAGGCCAGCGCGCAGGCCCGGCACAAGGGGGAGCCGACCCCGGAAGTCATCACCTGTCCGCACGAGCACGTCGCGCTCACCGCTGCGATGGGCGAGACCATGGTCTCGGGCCGACCCGCCATGACAGCGGCCCACGCCGACCTCGGCCTGTTGCACCACGGTGGCGCCATCCACAACGCGATGTGGGGCGACCACCCGATCATGATCATGTCGGGCTACCCGCCCACCCGGGCGGAGTCGCGCACCTCGCCGGTCTTCTGGAAGCAGCAGCGCTGGGACCAGGGCTCGATCGTCCGGCAGTACGTCAAATGGGACTACAAGCTGTCCGCCCTCGACGACGCTGCCCTGGTCGTGGCGCGCGGCCTGCAGGTTGCGCTCGCTCCCCGGCGGGGTCCCGTCTACCTGGCGATGCCAGAGGAAGTGGGCCGGCACCCGGTCGCGACCAGCGATCCGGTCCCTAGCGCCCAGATGCTCGGCATTCCGGTCCTCGGCCACGGCGATGCCGGCGTGGTCAGCGAGGTGGCCCGCCGCCTGACGACTGCCCGCCGGCCGGTCGTCGTCACCGACCGGGTAGGCGTGGACCCGCGGGCCGTGACGCTGCTGGCCGAACTGGCCGACACCCTCGGCGTGGAGGTGCGCGCCTCCCGCTACCGGATGAACCTGCCGGACGACAACCCATGGCATTCGACCGCGCCGCTGGACCAGTTCGACGTCATCATCGTGCTGGACCACCCGGTGCCCTGGATGCCCGCTGTGGAGCGGCCGCGTGACGACGCGTGGATCGGTTGGGTCGGACCCGACCCGATCGAGAGTCGCGTCCCGCTGTACGAACTGCGCGCCAACGCCCGGACCACCGCCGACCCGGCGGCGTTCCTCGCAGCCGTACTCGCCGAGGTCGGCGGGGCCGGGCCGGGCGACGCCGACGCCGTCCGGCGGCGCCGGCAACACCCGCCGGCCCGTGCGGCGGAGGCCGACCCCGGCGGTACGCCAGCCTCCGGCGTACCCACCCCCGCGCTGATCGCCGCAGCGCTGGACCGGCACCTGTGCCCCGACGACCTGCTGACCTGGGAGGTGTTCGACACCACTACGGTCCGCCGTACGAAGCCGGGCACCCTCTTCGAGAAGGGCGGCTCCAGCCTCGGCTGGTCCGTGGCGGCGGCGACCGGCGCCAGCATCGCCGCCGGTGGCGCCCACGCGGTGGCGGTGACCGGGGACGGTTCGTACCTGTTCGGCTCGCCGGACTCGTGCCTGTGGTTGCAGCAGCAGCACGACGCCCCGGTGGTCACTGTGGTGGTCAACAACGGCGGGTACCGCACCGGCACGACCACGCTGGCCGCGCACTACCCGGACGGCCTGGCCGTCACCGAACCCACGGTGATCGGCGGCCACCTCACCCCGTCGCCGGACTTCGCGGGGCACGCCCGCTCGCAGGGCTGCTATGGGGAGCGGGTGGTCAGGGCGGCAGACCTGGCCGCGGCCCTGGACCGGGCTCGCACGGCGGTCGCGCGTGACCGCGTCCCGGCTGTGCTGGACGTCTGGGTGCCCGAACACCTCACCGGGTCGATGGATCCGGGACGCCGGGTGCGCCCGGTGGACGACGAAGGGAACACCGATGGCTGATGTCGTCTCGCCTATCGACGCCCGGGTCCTGACCCACGTCGCACCCGCCTCGCCGGCCGAGGTGGACGCAGCCGTCCGGGCGGCGCGTGCCGCCCAGCCGGCGTGGGCCCGGCGCACCGGCAGCGACCGAGGCCGGATCCTGCACGCGGTCGCCGACCTCATCGAGGCCAGCCTCGAGGAGCTCGCGGAGACCGAGACCCGCAACACCGGCAAAATCCTCAGTGACACCCGGCGTGAGGTACGCCGGGCGGCGGGCAGCTTCCGCTACTACGCGGGCTGGGCGGAGCAGGTCCGCGGCGAGACCATTCCGGTCGGCCCGGATTACCACACCTACACGGTGCCCGAGCCGCACGGCGTCGTCGCCGGCGTCATCCCGTGGAATGTGCCGTTCTTCTTCGCCGCCAAGAAGATCGCGCCGGCGCTCGCCTTCGGCAACGCCTGCGTGCTCAAGCCGGCCGAGGAGACGCCGTTGACCGCCCTGCGGCTGGGTGAGCTGCTGGCCGAGGCGGGCGTGCCCGGCGGCCTGGTGCGGGTGCTGCCGGGCGGCCGCGAGACCGGGGCGGCGCTGGTGTCGCACCCGGACGTCGACCTGATCGTGTTCACCGGTCACCACGACACCGGAAAGGCGATCGCTCGCTCGGCGGCGGCCAACCTCACCCCGGTGGCGCTGGAACTGGGTGGCAAGTCGCCGCAGATCCTCTTCCCCGACTCCGACCTGGATCGGGCGGTCGACGCCGTGGTGCTGGGCGTCTTCGCCTCCTGCGGGCAGATGTGCATCGCCGGTTCGCGGTTGGTTCTGCACGAGTCCATCTACGACGAGGTCCTCGACCGGGTGGCCGAGCGGGTGCGGTCGCTGCGGGTGGGCGACCCGTTCGACGAGCAGACGGACCTGGGTCCGCAGATCACCGCGGCGCAGCGGGACAAGACGGTGGAGTTCATCGCCGAGTCCAACGCGGCTGGTCGGCTGGTCGCGCAGGCCGCGCTGCCGGACGACGAACGGTTGCGGAACGGCTTCTACGTACCGCCGACGGTGTTCGACCGGTTGGACGACGAGGCCCGCCTGCTTCGCGAGGAGGTCTTCGGGCCGGTGCTGGCGGTGTCGTCGTTCCGCGACGACGCCGAGGCTCTGCGGCTGGCCAACGACACCCAGTTCGGCCTCGCGGCCGGCGTATGGACCGCCGACATCGCCCGGGCCCACCGGTTCGCCGGCCAGGTACGGGCGGGCACGGTGTGGATCAACACCTACCGGGTGCTGTCCGACCTGGTGCCGTTCGGCGGCGTGGGCCTGTCCGGGTACGGCCGGGAGAACGGCACCGAGGCGGCCCGGCTCTACCTGCGCCCGAAGTCGGTGTGGACATCGCTGGCCAGCGGAACCCCGCAGGGGTACGGAATGGGAGGCGCGGGTGCGGCAGGCTGACCGTCAGGCCGGTCCACCGGTCGACGCGCCAGCCGACGAGAGGGGCCGCGGCGGTCTCGCGTTGTTGCGGGACCGCCGCTTCGGCCCGTACTTCTTCGGGTCGCTGGCGTCCAACACCGGCACGTGGTTCCAGAACGTCGCGGCGATCCTGACCATCTTCGCGCTGACCCGCTCGGCGTTCATGGTGGGTCTTGTCACCGCCCTGCAGTTCGCGATGCAGTTGGTCCTCGCCCCGGTGATCGGGGCGCTGGCCGACCGCACCGACCGGCGGCTGCTGATCATCGTGGGGCAGACGCTGGGTGGTACCGCCGCCGCTGTTCTCGCACTGCTGGCGTTCCTGGACGCGTTGAACCCGTGGCTCCTGCTCACCTTCATCGGACTGTCCGGGGTGGGTCAGGCGATCACCGGCCCGGCCGCGCAGGCGCTGGTGCCCAACATCGTCGGACGCGCTGACGTTGCCCAGGCGATCGCCCTGCACTCGCTCACCTTCAACCTGTCCCGCGCCATCGGCCCGGTCGCCGGGGCGGCCACGTACGCGGTGGCCGGCGCCGGCACGGCGTTCGCCGTCAACGCCGCCAGTTTCCTGGTGTTCGCCCTGGCGCTGACCGGCGTGCGGCTGCCCCGCTCGGGCGACGGGACCCGGGCGCGCGGCCGGCTGGGCGTGTTCGGCGGCGTCGCCTACGTGCGTCAGCAACCCGAACTGGTGCGCTGCCTGGTCGCCGTGGCCCTGATCGGGCTGGCGATGGAGCCGATCAACACCCTGTCCCCGCTGTTCGCCGAGGGTTTCGGCGGCGGTGAACTGCTGGTGGGCATCTTCATCACCTTCTTCGGGGTCGGCTCGGCGCTGATCGCCGGCTGGGTCGGCAAGCTGCGGCGGACGGTGGGCAGCGGCCGGACGGGGGCTCTCGGCGTGGCCGCGCTGGGTGCCGGGATGGTGGTGCTGGCGGTGAGTCCCGGACCGGTGGTGGCCACCGTCGGTATCGCCGTCGGTGGAGCCGGTTACCTGCTCGCCGTGAGCGACGTCAACGCCACCATGCAGCAGGGACTGGCCGACGCGGTACGTGGCCGGGTGATGGCGCTGTGGTCGATGTGTTTCCTCGGCATCCGGCCGGGTGCGGCGATGCTGCACGGCTGGCTGGGCGACACGTTCTCCGCCCGTACCGGCGCGTTCGTCGCGGCGGTGTCCGCGATGGCCGCCGCAGTGGTCCTGCGCGGCCGGCTGACCCGGTCCCGGTCGGCCACCGGGCCTGTCCAGGAGGAATGGCAGGCCCGTTGACCGCGAACGTCACCACAGCCTATTCTGCTGAGCGAAACACCGTTCGCTTCAAGCGAACGAATCGAGTTGGGGAGGCCCAGTGCACGACGGACCGCTGACCGGACTCCGTGTCATCGACGCCTCGACGATCCTGGCCGGCCCGCTGTGCTGCCAGATCCTCGGCGATTTCGGTGCCGAGGTCATCAAAGTCGAACACCCCGTCGCCGGCGACAGCATGCGCGGCCACGGCCACGCCAAGGACGGCAACCCGCTGTGGTGGAAGGAGATCTCCCGCAACAAGCGGACAGTCGGCCTCAAGCTGTCCACACCGGAGGGCGCCGACCTGCTGCGCCGCCTGGCCGCCACCGCCGACGTGCTGGTCGAGAACTTCCGCCCCGGCACCCTGGAACGGTGGGGGATCGGCCCGGAGCAACTACAGGAAATCAACCCCGGCCTGGTCGTCGTGCGCATCTCCGGCTTCGGCCAGCAGGGCCCCTACGCGCACCGACCCGGCTTCGGCACGCTCGCCGAGGCGATGAGCGGCTTCGCCCACCTGACCGGCGACGAGGACGGACCGCCGACGCTGCCGGCGTTCGGCCTGGCGGACAGCATCTGCGGCATCGCCGCCTCCTCGGCCACGATGGTGGCGCTGTGGGCCCGCGAACGCAACGGCGGCAAGGGCCAGGTCGTCGACCTGAGCCTGCTCGAACCGATCATGATGGCGGTCGGTCCCGGACCCACCGTGTACGACCAGCTCGGCGTGATCGAACACCGGCACGGGAACCGGTCGACGAACAACTCCCCGCGCAACACGTACCGCACCAAGGACGGCGACTGGGTGGCGGTGTCCACCAGCGCGCAGTCCATCGCCGAGCGGGTACTACGCCTCGTCGGCCACCCCGAGGTCATCGACGAACCATGGTTCGCCTCCGGACGTCAGCGGGCCGCGCACGCCGACCTCCTCGACGACTACGTGGGCGGCTGGATCGCCGCGCGTACCCGCGACGAGGTCATGCGCGCGTTCGAAGAGGCCGGCGCGGCCGTCGCGCCCGTCTACACCGCCCGCGACATCGTCGCCGACGAACACGTCCAAGCCGCCCGGATGGTCGTCACCGTCCGCGACCCCGACCTCGGCGAGGTGCTGATGCACAACGTGCTGTGGCGTATGTCCGACACGCCAGGCCGGATCCGCTTCACCGGTCGGCCCCTCGGGGCCGACACCGACGATCTTCTCGTCAACGAACTCGGCTGCACCCCCGACACCATCGCCGAGCTGCGCGCCCGGGAGATCGTGGCCTGACGGCCGCCACCACCGAAGCTAAGGATTGTCGTGACCACAACGAGCATCACCGCCGAAACCAGCCCGGCGACCGGGACGGGGGCGCTACTGGCCGCCGTCAACGCCGGAGTCCGGGTGTACGACCTGGGCCGTCGCCTGACCATCGGCATGCCGCAGTCGCCGAACCACCCGCCGTTCTGGCACGCCCTGCCCCGCCGGCACGGCGACTCGGTACGACCCGACGGCGGTTCCGCCGCCAACGACATCATCACCATGGGCACCCACGTCGGAACCCACGTCGACGCCTTCTCGCATGTGTCTCAGGACGGCCGGTTGTTCGACGGCTCCGACGCCGCCGCAGCCGGCCGCGGTGGGCGTTACGCCGAACTGGGTGCGCACACCATCGCCCCGATGGTCCGCCGTGGCGTGCTGCTCGACGTTCCGGCCGCCCTGGGCCTGCCCGACGGCTGCGTTCCCGGATACGAGATCACGCCGGAGGACCTGTCGGCCGCCGCCGAGCGGCAGGGCACCCCGGTCCGGCCGGGCGACGTGGCGCTGGTCCGCAGCGGCTGGGGACAACTGTTCGACCACGAGGACCGCACCCGGTACGTCGGGCACGGCACCGGCGTACCCGGAGTCGGCGCGGCCGGCGCCACATGGCTCGCCGACCAGGGCATACATGCCGCCGGGGCGGACACGATCGCCTTCGAGTGCCTGCGACCGGGCGCCGGGCACAGCGTCCTACCGGCCCACCGCGTGCTGCTGGTCGAGCGGGGCGTCTACATCATCGAGACGATGGCGCTGGAGGAGTTGGCCGCCGACGCCGTGCACGAGTTCCTGTTCGTGCTGTCGCCCCTGGCCATCTTCGGCGCCACCGGCTCGCCGGTTCGCCCGCTGGCGGTGATCGTCAATGGTTGAGCAGACCCTCGCCCGACAACTCGCCGCCTTCGCCGCCCGCACGGGCGCCGAGCCACTGCCCGAGCGGCTCGCCACCAGCGTGCGCCAACGGGTTCTCGACATCCTCGGACTGTGCGTGGCCGCGCACCGGCTGCCCACCAGCCGCGCCGCGCTGGACTACGTCGCCGACCAGGGCGGGCGCGGTCAGGCACACGTCGTCGGGCTGCCCGACCCGGTGCCCGCGGCGCAGGCGGCGTTCGGCAACGGCGTACTCGCCCACTCGCTGGACTACGACGACACCCACCTGCCCTCGGTGCTGCACCCCAGCGCCGCCGTGGTCCCGGCGGCCCTGGCCGCCGCGCAGGCCGCCGGCGCCGACGGCGCCGCGCTCACCAACGCGGTCGCGGTCGGCATCGAGGTGACCGTACGGCTGGGGATGGCCGGCTTCGATCCGGTGCTGAACAACTCGGTGTTCTTCGAGCACGGCCAGCACGCCACCTCCATCTGCGGCGCGATGGGCGGTGCCGTCGCCGCCGGCATGCTGCTGGGCCTCGACGAGAACGGGCTGCTGGACGTGCTCGGGGTGACCGCCTCCATGGCCTCCGGGGTGATCGAGGCCAACCGAACCGGCGGCACGGTCAAGCGGCTGCACTGCGGCTGGGCCGCACACAGCGCCGTCACCGCCGCCGACCTGGTCCGGCGCGGCTTCACCGGGCCGCCCACCGTCCTGGAGGGCCGGTTCGGCTTCTTCACCGCCTTCCTGCGCGGTGAGGCCGACCACGACCAGGTCACCGACGTGCTCGGAGAGCGGTGGGCGGTGCCGGACATCTTCTTCAAGCCGTACCCGGCCAACCACTTCACCCACGCCGCCATCGACGCCGGCCTGGCCCTGCGCGCGCAGGGCGTGCCCGTGGACCGGATCGAGCACATCGAACTGCGGGTACCCGCAGCGGTCATCCGCACCATCGGGGAGCCGATCGCCACCAAGCGCGCCCCGGACACCGGCTACCAGGCCCAGTTCAGCGGGCCCTACGCGGTCGTCGCCGGCCTGCTCGGCGGCGGCGGGCTGGGCCTCGGGCTGGGCGACTTCACCGACGACCTGGCCCGTGACCCCCGGCGCCGGGCGCTGATGGCGTGCGTCGACGTGGTCCCCGACGACGAGTGCACCAAGATCTTCCCGCACCAGTTCCCGGCCGTCGTGGCGGTACGCACCGACGACGGACGGACCTGGCGCGAGGCGGTGCTGACCAACCGCGGCGGCCCGCAGCGGCCGCTGTCCGACGCGGAGTTGGCGTTGAAGTTCCGGGACAACGTCGCCGGGCGGGTCGACCCGGACACCGCCGACCACGTGGTGGCTACGGTTCTCGGCCTTGCCGACGTCACCGACGTCGGCGACCTGCTGCGCCCGCTGGCCCGACTACGGACCGGCACCGGCTCCGACTGACCCCCCCCACTCCGCTGTCCGCCAACATCAGGAGCACACCGTGGAACCTTTCGATCTCGTAGTCAAGAACGTCAGAGTGGTGCGGCACGACCAGACCGAGCCGGCGGCGCTGGACATCGGTGTCCGCGACGGCCGGGTGGCAAGCCTCGCGTCGGCGATCGACCCCACCGGCGCGAAAGCCGTCGTCGACGGTGGCGGCAAGCTCGCCTTCCCGGGCGTCGTCGACGCACACCAGCACTGGGGCATCTACCACCCGCTGGCCGAGGACACTGGCACGGAGAGCCGCGCCTGCGCGCAGGGCGGCGTCACCTCCGCGATCAACTACATCCGGACCGGGCAGTACTACCTCAACAAGGGCGGACCGTACCGCGAATTCTTCCCGGAGGTGCGCACCGCCACCGACCAGAAGTCCTACGTGGACTTCGCCTTCCACGTCGCGCCGATGACCGCCGAGCACATCGACGAGATCCCCGAACTGGTCCGCGACCACGGGGTCACCTCGTTCAAGGTTTTCATGTTCTACGGTGGCCACGGGCTGCACGGGCGCTCGGCCGACCAGAGCTCCTTCCTCATGATCCCGCCGGACGCCCGGTACGACTACGCCCACTTCGAGTTCGTCATGCGCGGCGTGCAGGCCGCCCGCGAGCAGTTCCCCGACCTGGCCGACGAGATCTCGCTGTCCCTGCACTGCGAGACGGCCGAGATCATGCGTGCGTACACCCGGTTGGTCGAGGAGGAGGGAGCCCTGACCGGCCTGGCCGCGTACAGCGCCTCCCGGCCACCGCACTCCGAAGGGCTCGCGATCAGCATCGCCGCCTACCTCGCGCACGAGACCGGCCTGCCCACCATCAACCTGCTGCACCTGTCGTCGGCCAAGGCGGTCGACGCGGCGATGCGCATGGCCCAGGCGTTCCCGCACGTCGACTTCCGCCGTGAGGTGACCATCGGCCACCTGCTGGCCGACATCGACACCGCGTACGGCCTCGGCGGCAAGGTCAACCCGCCGCTGCGTCCCCGCGAGGACGTGGAGGCGCTGTGGGGCTACCTGCTCGACGGCAATCTCGACTGGGTCGTCAGCGACCACGCGTGCTGCCGCGCCGAGACCAAGTTCGGCGAGCCTAAGGACGACATCTTCGTCGCCAAATCCGGCTTCGGCGGGGCCGAGTACCTGCTGCCCGGCCTGATCAGCGAGGGCTCCAAGCGCGGCCTGTCGTACGCCCGCGTCGCCGAGTTGACCTCATGGGCGCCGGCACGTCGCTTCGGGCTGGCCACCAAGGGCGCCATCGCCGAAGGGTTGGATGCCGACTTCTGCCTGGTCGACCCGGACCACACCTGGACGGTACGGGCCGACGAGTCGCTCTCGGCACAGGACTACACGCCGTTCGAGGGCATGGAACTGACCGCCCGGGTCACCGACACCTTCCTGCGCGGCGAGCAGATCCTGCGCGACGGCACCGTGGTCGGGCAGCCACGCGGCCGGTACCTGGCCCGCCCCACCCGGCCGTGACCGCCATCGGGCCACCCCGGACCACCGCCCGCAGCTACCTGTACGTGCCGGGCGACCAACCGGACAAGGTGACGCGTGCGGCGGCCCGGGGCGCCGACGCCTGCATCCTCGACCTTGAGGACGCGGTGGCACCGGCGAACAAGGCCACCGCCCGGACCACCATCGGCGTGTTCCTCGCCGGTACCGCGGCGGCGCCCGGCGCTCCCCAATGGTGGGTACGCCTCAACTCGGACACGCCGGCCGCGGACATCGCCGCGGTGGCCGGCCCGCACCTGACCGGCGTGGTCGTGCCGAAGGCCGACGTTGACCTGTTGGCCGAGGTGCACCGGCTACTCGGCGACGCGGAACGGGATCACGGCCTCCCGGTCGGTCGCGTGGCGGTGTTCGCGCTGCTGGAGACAGCCGGCGGCGTGCTGCGCGCCGAGGCCGTGGCCGCCGCTCCCCGGGTCGAACGCCTCGGCTTGGGGGAGGCGGACCTCGCGGCCGAACTGTGCCTGCAACCTGGTCCGGACAAGGTGGAGCTGTGGCCGCTGCGCTCGCGCGCCGTCCTGGCCTGCGCGGCGGCCGGCCTCGCCCCGCCAGTGGGCCCGACGGAGACGGTCCTGCGCGACCCGGACCGACTGGAGGCAACCAGCCGGCTGCTGCTGCGTCAGGGATTCCGCGGCCGCACAGCGATCCACCCCGCGCAGGTGCCCGTCGTCAACCGGGTGTTCTCGCCGGCCGTGGCGGAGGTCGAGGCGGCCCAAGACATCGTCGACCGGCTGGCGGGCGCCGAACAGAACGGCTCGGGGGTGGCGGTCACCGCCGACGGGCGGATGATCGACGCGGCGGTCGCCCGCAGCGCCCGGGAGGTGTTGGACCGGGCCGCGGCAGGCCGCTAACCGGCGTGGACCCGGAGCACGTGGCCCGCGAAACAAGGGGTCGGCCGGCGTGAACTGTCCGGCCGACCCCTTGTTCCTAAACATTATCATGTTTAGCATGTTAAGGCTGGCGGTGAAGGGAGAGCCCACATGAACGCCGCGTCCATCGGACTGACGCAACACCGCACCCACCTCCCCACCGTGCAGCGGCACACCTGCCAGGTGTTCACCTGCGACGTGACGCTGGCCAGCCACGGGCCACCGGCCACGCCGTTCACCGAGGTGCAACGGCGGTTGCGGGCACTGGACGAGCGATACTCCCGCTTCCGCGCCGACAGCGAACTCTCCCAGCTCAACGCCGCCGCCGGGCACTGGCACGACATCTCCGAAGACCTGCACGCGATGCTTCGGCACGCACTGGTGGTGGCCGTCGCCAGCGCCGGCCTGGTCAATGTGGCGATGCTGCCGCGGCTGCTCGCCGCCGGCTACGTACGGTCATGGGCGACAGGAACCCCGCCCGCCGCACCGCCCGCGCCACCGATGTCAGTGCCACCGCTGGCCTCGGTGCTGGAACTGCGCGGCCACACGGCCCGGCTGGCGCCCGGATCCAGCGTCGACGTCGGGGCACTGGCGAAGGGCAGGTGGGCCGACGACGTCGTCACCTGGCTGGGCCCCAACTCGGCAGCCAGCATCGGGGGAGACGTGACCTGCCGCGGGCCCGGCCCGGACGGCGACGGCTGGCCCGTCGAACTGCCGAACAGCGAGGTACTGCTGGTACGCGACGGCGGCATCGCCACCAGCGGCACGGGCAAACGCCGCTGGGGCACCGACGGACACCACCTGATCGACCCGCGAACCGGACAGCCGGCCACCTCCGACATCACCCAGACGACGGTCCTTGCCGACACCGGCGCCTGTGCCGACTGGGTCGCCTCAGCGGTGGTGATCGGCGGCAGCCCGGCAGCGGACCGGCTCACCAGCCGGACCGACGTGCACCACATGTGGCTGAGCCGAGTCGACAACCAACCGACAGGGGAGAGGCACGATGAACCCCACCAGCCGTGACCTGACCGGCCGGGAACGCCTCGTCGAGACCCCCCGTTTCCGGGCCGCCTTTCGGCAGGTGCCCGCACCGGTGGCGATCGTGCTCGTGCCCGGCGGCCCGGCTGGCGTCACCGGCATCACCTGCACCTCCGCCACCTCGCTGTCCGGTCAGCCACCGATGGTGATGGTCGCCGTCGACCAGAAGACCGGCCTCGCACCGCTGGCCGAGCGAGCCGGCCGGTTCAGCATCAACTACCTCGCCGCAGACCGCGCCACTTGGGCGCAGGCATTCGCCGCCCGTGGCCGAGACCTCGACGAACTCGCCGCGGCCGTGGTCGCCGGCCGCACATCGGTACCCACCCTGGCCACCGGCACCACCGCAGTCCTTGAATGCCGCGCCACCGCCGTGCACCAGGGCGGAGACCACTGGATCCTGTGCGGCGAGGTGCTGCACGCCCGATCCCAGACCGACGCCCGGCCACTGCTCTACCTCAGCGGACGCTACGGCACCTTCCAGACCGACGACCTCTAACGGCCCGGATCCGGACCGTGGACGACGCACCGCGAACCGCAGCCAGCACACCCGGAGGCAGGAACGATGGCCCAACCACGTACGCACACCGTCGAAGCCGGCGGGTTCACCACCCGCTACTGGGAATGCGCGCCCAGGCAGCCACAGGGCACCGTCGTTCTCGTCCATGACGGAGCGTTCGGCGGCGACGCCATCGGCAGTTGGGCCGGCGTCATGTCCATCCTCGCCGAGCACTACCGGGTACTCGCACCGGACATGCTCGGATACGGCGACACCGACAAGGTCGTCTACCTGGACCGGTCGCCGTACTCCTTCCGCACCGCCCACCTGGCCGCGTTCTGCGCCGCCCTCGGCGTCGACGCCGCGCACTTCGCCGGCCAGTCATTCGGCGGATCCCTCGTACTGCGAGCACTGGCCACGGCAACACCGACCCTGCCAGCCCTGTCCGCAGTGAGCATCTGCGGCACCGGCGGCCCGTGGCGGTCGACCAAGGGAACCAGCGAACTCGGCCGGTTCGACGGCACCGAAGAGGACGTCCACCGCCTCGTCGCCCTCATGACCGACGACTACGCCGGCTTCGACGAAGCCGTCCAGGTGCGGTATGCCAACACCCGCAAACCCGGGCACGTACCGGCGTGCCTCGCCTCCCGCCTGCGCCACCCCACGCTGCCCAAGCCGGACGGCCCCGACAACTGGCCAGCCCCCCTGCGCGACTGCCGCGTGCCGGTACTGGTGGTCGAGGGCACCCGAGACGACCTACTCGAACCGGACTGGGGCCGACACTTCGAGAACCTGTCCGCACAGGTGCACGTACACCGGATGGACGCCCGACACGCGCCGAACCTCGACCAGCCCGCAGCGGTCGCCGACCTGCTACAGACATTCTTCACCGAGGGGAGCGCACCGTGAGCACACTGCTGTTCCTCCACGACGTGGACGTGCTACCCGGACCGGTCGGCGCGCTGAGCCTCCTAGCAGGCGACCTCGACGTCGTCGTGCCCCGACACCCCGGCTTCGGCACACCACTGGACGACACCGCGCAGGGATGGGACACCGTCGCCGACCTCGCTCAGCACTACCTGTCCGGCCCCGCCGCCGAGCTGGTACGCGCCCCGGCCACCGGCCCGCTACACCTGGCAGGCGCAGGCTTCGGCGGCTGGATAGCCCTGGAAATGGCGGTACGCGCACCACACCAGTTCGCCTCACTCGTCCTCGTCTCCCCGTACGGGGTGAAACTGTCCGGGCCAACCGAGCGCGACTTCGCCGACATCCTGCTGCTCGACCCGACCGAGGTGGTCGAGCTGGGCTGGGCCGACCCGGCAGCCTGCCGCGACCTGCGAATGCCCGGCTTTCCCACCGGCCTGACAGACAGCGAATACGAGCAGGCGTTCGCCGACCGAGCCGCCCTGTCGCGATACGCCTGGAAACCCTTCCTGCACGACCCCCGGCTACACCGGTGGCTACACCTAGCCACCATGCCAACGCTGGTACTGGCCGGCGCCCGCGACCGGCTGGTTCCGCCGCGGCACAGCGCCGCACTGGCCGACCTGCTGCCGTCGGCGCGCTTCGTCGACCTGCCCGACGCCGGGCACTACCCGTACCTGGAGCGTCCCGACGAGTTCCACCGGCTGGTCCGGTCCTTTCTGAGGGGAGATGCCCGGTGAGGCTCTACCACTTCACCGAGATGCCCTACCCGTTCGTCCCACCCGAGGCGGAAGAGGCGAACCGGGGACTGAAGTACTTCATGCCCAACCGGTACTATGACCCGGTACTCGGCCACGAGCTCTACCAGCGGTACCTCGACGAGTACGAACTCGCCAACGAACTCGGCTTCGACCTGATGGTCAACGAGCACCACCAGTCGGCGTCGACCCTGCAGGTATCGGCCACCCTCAGCGCCGCGTCAGTGCTGCACCGCACCCGACGCGGCCGGGTCCTGGTACTCGGCACCCCGTTGCCGCACCGGGAAAGCCCCATCCGAGTCGCCGAGGAGATCGCCTACCTGGATTCGGTCAGCGGCGGCCGCATCGACTGCGGCTTCGTCCGTGGCGTCCAGGGCGAAACGTTCCCCTCCAACCAGAACCCCGTGCACAACCTGGAGATGTTCATCGAGGCCCACGACCTCATCAAGAAGGCGTGGACCAGCGGCGACGTCTTCTCCTGGGAAGGCCAGCACTACCACTACCGGTACGTCAGCGTGTGGCCACGACCGTACCAACAACCGCACCCGCCAATCTGGATCAGCGGCACCTCCACCCGACTGGTCGAATGGACCGCCACACACGGCTACACCCTGTGCAACCTGCTCGGCACGTACGACGACACCGCGACCTCCTTCCGGCTCTACCGCAGAACCGCCGTGGCAGCCGGCCAACCTGAACCCGGCCCGGACCGGTTCGCCTACATGGCCCTGTGCCACGTCGCCCCGACCGAGGAAAAAGCCCGCGAGATCGGCCGCAAGCTCATGTACTACCTCAAGCCCGGCCAGTTGCGGCTCGGCGCGGCCAGCCCACCCGGCTACTTTCCGCCGTCCGCGGCCGTGGCCGCACTCCAAGGCCGGCTCGGAGCGGTCCGCCGGATGAGCTACGAGGACCTCATCGACGCCGGCATCCTGCTAGTCGGCACCCCCGACCAGGTGACCGCGCAAATCCACCGACTGTACGAGGAGACCGGCGCCGGGCACCTCATCCTGATGAACCACGCCGGCGACATGACGAGCAACGAGGTACGCGACCACCTCACCCTGTTCGCCCGGGAGGTGATGCCGGCGGTGTCCACCCTCGGCACCGACTGGCGCGACCAGGACACCAGTTGGCGGGTGGACCAGGACGACACGCCGGTGCAGGCGGTGCTTTCCAGCGCACTGTCCTGACCGGACATCACCACCAGCCGATCACCTCGTCGTGCAGACCGGTGTAGTCGCGTTCGAGGTGATCGGCCAGGGCGGTCATGTGCGCCCGCATCAGCTTCTCCGCCTCAGCCCCGTCCCCGTCGGCGATCGCCGAGGCGACCGCCTGGTGCTCGCGCCGCACGTCCTCCCAGCGCTCCGGGCGACGCTCGGCCGCGACGACCCGCTCGGTGTAGATCTCCTTCAGCGCCCGGCCGAACAGATCCAGCACCCCATTGCCCGACAAGCCCGCCACCACACCATGGAAACGCTGCATGACAACCAGATAGCTGGCCTCGTCGCGCTCCTCCAGCATGCTGTGCTCACGCATCGACTCGGCCAACTCGCGCAGGTGCGCGGCGTCACGGCGCTGGGCGGCCAACCTGGCCATCATCGGCTCCATGATCACGCGTGCCTCGACCAGCTCACCGAACCGGGTCCGGCCCATCTGCATGAACAACGCCATCGTCCGGCCGAAGGTGTGCGGATCGACCGCCCCGACGATCGGTCCGCCGCCGCGACCGGGCCGGACCCGCACCAGGCCGTTGATCTCCAGAATCCGCAGCGCCTCGCGCAGTGTGCCGCGGCTGACCCCGTACGCCCGCAGCATCTGCGCCTCTGTGGCAAGCGCCGCCCCAGCGGTCAGCCCTTGCTCGACGATGTCCTCCAGGATCTGCCGGGCCACCAGCTCGCCCATCTTCGCCGCGTGCTGACGGAACCGCGGGGTCGGCTGGGCCTCAGGCATGCCCTGATTCTACGGGGCCGCGATCTTGCAGCCGTCCACTCTTTGGCCCAACCAGCGGGGGAGCGGGAATCGCCACTCCGCAACGCGACCAGACGAACCGTGCGGCGCTGCGCCTCGGGTAGACAGGGCGGCTGGCGGTCACGGCAGGTAGCTCGCGGGCGACCGATTCTCCGACGTTGACTGGCACGCCCCTCCTGATCGACCCCCGCGTACGCCCGCCCACATCCGGGCCAGCGGCGAGGGCGAACACGCTCGCTAGGATCCCCACATGAACCTGGCGGTCGACGAGTCAGCGGGAGCCGGACCAACAGTGGTCTGCCTTCCCATGTTCAGCACGACGCGCGCCGCCACGGCCGCCGCCTTCGGCCCGGCGTTCGCGGGCGCGGGCCTGCGAGAGGTGTACGTGGATCTGCCGGGCCACGGCGACTCCCCAGTGACCTGCCGGCCCGCCTCCCAGGCCGTGCTGGACACCGTGTGCGCCTGGCTCGACCGCCACGTCGACGCGCCGGTCCTGCTCGCAGGTGCGTCCTACGGCGCCTACCTGGCCGCCGGCATAGCGCGCCAGCGGCCCGAGCTTGTCCGCGGTCTCCTCCTCGTCTGCCCGGGCGTCACCATCGCGCCAGCAAGCCGGACCCTGCCCGAGCTCGATCCACCCGAAGCGCCCCCGGGCTGGCTCGACGCCGCCCCCACCGGACTGCGGGCACACCTCAACGTGGCGCTGGGTCACCGCACGCCGGCTGTCGTCGCGACAGTGCTCGCGGCACTGGAGTCCGGCGGCCCCGGCGACGAGAAGTTCCAGGAAGAGCTCCGCGCGGGCACCGACTACGCCCTTCCCGACGAGGACGCCGACATCGCCTTCGACGGTCCGGTCAGCGTCATCACCGGCCGACAGGACGGCATCGTCGGCTACGCCGACCAGTTCCACGCCATGCGCCACTATCCCCGCGGCACCTTCACCGCGATCGACGCGGCCGGGCACTACCTCCCGTTCGAACAACCCACGCTGCTGCGGTCACTCACCCAGGACTGGCTGCACCGAACCCGCACCTGAGGACAGCCCGTCGGTCACGCGGGCTCCGGATTCAGCTCGGATCCCGTCTGCAGACAGATCAGCGCCGTCGGGGTGCAGACCTCCCAAGGCTCGTCGACGGCGACCTCCTCACCCGGGCGGTCGAGGGCGTCGCCGATCAGGTCCTCGATCGGCGGGTACGGGTTCCTGCCGTCCCGCCACGGGCGCGGCGTCAGCACCGGGATCTGCGACGTCTCCAGGTACCTCCCGACCGCATGCTCGTAGCCGGCACGCACCGGCACCGTCACCCGAGCGGCACCGGCCTGCAGGAACGCCTCATGAACAAGGTCCGAGCTGGTCCGGGTCCGCAGCGTCGCCCACCGCTCCCGGCCGGCCCACTGGTACGGGTAGAACAGGTAGACCATGTTCTCCCAGTCGAAGAGGTCCTCACCGAACTGGATCTGGTCCGCCTCCGCCGTGATCTCAAGACGGTTGATGCGCGGGGCTTCGTCAGCCGGGAAGGTCAGACTTCCGAACTGGTCGAACTCGTGGCCGAAGAGCACACTCTGGCAAGCCCGCTTCAACTCCAACTGTTCGACCCGCCGGTTCATCTCCGACGGCTGCTCGGACCGGTACACCGCGCGGGCCAGCCGCAGACGCTGGTCGTTGTCGTAGGCCGCCAACTGCGTCAGATAGCTGGCCCGGATCGCCTCGTACGCCCGCAGCCGCCAGGCCTCGTAAGCGGTGGTGGTGCGTTCGCAACGCACCCGCACCACCACCGTGAGACCACCACGCTGATCGGCGCTGATCCCGACGGGCAGCGGCCCGGGAAGCACCTGGTCGAGCGGGACGTGCATCTGGCCGTCACCGCCGTCGTTGCTGCTGACCCGCTTCTCACCGATCGCGATCTGCACAGCCTGCGGCGGGCTGCCCTCCTCCGCGGTGTACTCGCCGTCCACCAGCCCCCAGGTGGTGGTCACGTACGCCTCGGTGGCCTCGTAGCCGGCCGGCACCATAACCTCACCGACGTACGAGCTGTAACCCCACTCCGGCTGCGACTTGTCAGTGGAGTTCTGGGCGTAGTCGAACGGCCGCGCCGGCGGGTCGGCGAACGTGACGGTGGCCGACACCTCCGGCTCGGGCGGTGGCTCGACGCCGACCACATCCCAGCGCGCCGCCTTCTCGGCGTAGTTCTCCTCATTGAGGTCGGCGACGTCGAGGAACCAACCGGCCGGCTTCGCGACCGCACCCTCGTCGCTGCTCCGCTGCGCCAGGTAGACCAGCACGGCGGCCGGCTCAGGCACGATGAACTGGAGCAGCAGCCGTTCCCCGTAGTTGTAGACCTGAGCCTGGTCGACCTTCGTGAGCCAGCGGTAGACGCCGGTGATGTTCGCCAACCCGTCGGCGTTGTCGAACCGGTGATCGTTGGTCTCGGTCACCCGGGTCGTGCTGGTGATGGCGCGGCGCTCGGAAACCTCGCTGCGCAGCAGCTCGGAAGCCCGCTCGGTGAGGGTCTTGGAGTACGACACGGCCGAACTCATGCTGCTCGCGGTGGTCGTGGACCGGTCGGCGTTGATGTCGACGCCGGCCTGAACCGGGCCGAAACCGCCCGAGACGCTGACCCCCAACGACATCGAGGTGCTCTGGGTGGCAGCGGTGGTCAGCGCCCGATCGAGGCTGTTCTGATCCGTGGTCTCCAGCTCCTGGGTGGTCTCGGCGATCGACTGCGTCGACGTGGTGACCGACTCCCGGGTGCTGGTGTCGACCACGTGGGTGCGACCGCGTACCTCGCTGGCCAGCACGTTCTCGACGTGCGAGATCTCGCCGAACTCGTAGCGCAGATGCACGGTCCGGATGACCATGAGGTCGCCGCGGCCGGCGACCCGCGCCTGCGCGCTCAGCACCGGAACCCGTGGCGGAACGTACTCAATGTCGTCACCGACGACGACGGGCCCGCTCTCGACCAGCCGCCCCGGATCCATCGCCTCAGCCCGCCGGTCCGCACGACGGCGGGCAGCCTCGCGTTCGGTGTCGAACAGCTTGCGCAGGGCGCGCAGCGTGGCGGTGGCCGGCACGCCCAGTTCGGTGGCGCCGCGGGACGCCGCCTCGATGGCCGGGACGAGGTCGGCGAAGCCGGCCGCCTGGACGTCGGCGAGTGTCGGATCCGGATTACCGGTGACGCGTGCCCGGGCAAGCAGACGCCCGGCGTGAACGGCCAGGTCTCCGAAGTGCTGGGCGTAGCCGACGTCGGCGTCGAACTGCGGCGCCGGCTTCGGTGCGGGCGGCAACTCCAGGTCGCGGCCACCGATCAGCGAGCGGACCAGGCAGACGTCCTCGGCGTCGCTGCCAGCGAGACGGATCAGGGTGATGCCGCGCAGCAGCCGCAGGAGGACGGTCGACGCCACGCCGCGCGGCCGACCCAGGAACCGGCCGAGGGCGGTCATGTCCACGGTCCAGCGCGTGAGGGCGGCTGTCGGACCGCGCAGCTGTTCCGAGGTCACCTGCCGCTCGGCCGCCCACCCGGTGATGACCTGACGCAGCTTCCCGACGGTGAGGCTGGAGTCGACGGCGGCCCGCCGCAACAGGGCCAGGGCCAACCGACCGAGGTCCTCGATCGCGTCGTCCTGCTCCTTCCTCCGGGCGTCGTACAGTGCCCAGGCCTGCTCGACGTCGCGGCTGGCCAGCGCATTCCTGACCGGTGGTGACCAGTCGTCGCGGAAGTCGAGGACCGGTCCGATGACCTTCGGTCCAGTGGAGCAGGCGCCGTCCTCAGCACCCGCGGGGTCACCCGCCCGGCGCAACTGCACGAAACGGAGCGTGGCCTCTGGTGTTGCCGGCATGGCCGATCCTCCAGTCAGAGTTGGGGCAGGCGCAGCGCGGTCGGCATGCCGTAGCGGTCGACCTGGCTGTTGAGTCGTCGCACGAGCTCGTTCCAGGCCCCGGCCGCCTCGGGTGTCGAGGCCAGCGCCCGCTGCCACTCGTCGTCCCGCAGCGCGGCCATCAGCTCGGCCAGGGTCCGCTGGTCGAACGCGATGACCGGCTCGGTCACCCGGGCGATGTCGGTCAGGGGAAACGGCTCCGCGGTGGCGCCGTACGTGGACGTGTAGTCCTGCGCGCGCGCCGCATAGTCGTAGTCGGCCTCTTCCGCGACGGTCGGGACCACGCGGTTACCCCAGCGGTCCAGCCGGGTCATGCCGCCCATCATGCGTCCGGCGTAGAGGTCGGTCAGCGCGTGATCCCGTGGGGAGAGCAGGTGCAGATTGGCCGGCTCGCTCGCCCCGGTCAGCATCGACAGCCGGCTGCTCCACAGATCCTCGTCGAGCTTCTTCCGCAACGTCCGAACCCAGCGCTGCATCTCCTTGATGAACCGCTGAGGCCTCGCGTGTTCCCACTCGTAGACACGGATGGCCACGTTCCGCGCCGACGGAAGCCGCATGGCCGTCTCGAACAACTCATCGCGGGACAGCCGGAAGTACGGATCACGGCCGTAGCGGCTGCGCACGTCCAGCGGATCACCGCGCGGCGCGGTCGCGCTACGGCCGTGGTGATCCCACAACCGCTGCAGCTCGGCGTCGTCGCCGGTCAGGATCCGCTCGTCCTCCAACCGCGCCGCGAGCTCCCAACGCGCCTGCGTGACCGTCCGGGCGCTGGGCGGCCCCGTCTCGAACGAGAAACGGTAGATCGGGGCGTCCCCGGTGGAGATCATGTGGGCGATCTGCACCTCGGACATCAGCAGGTCGGGGTCGTAATCCCAGGCGTGCAACTCGTCCGAGCTCCGCACCTGCAGCTCCCGGAACAGCTCCGGACCCCGCGCGGTCAACGGGATCTCCCGGTCCCAGACCCGCGACGCCAGCACCGTGCTGATCGAGCGGTTGCCCCGGCCGGTGACCACCGCGCCGTACGCCGGGTAGCGCAGGCCCGGGCTGACCGGAGCGTTCATCGGCATGACGTTCAGATCATCGGGCAACTCGACGTGAAAACCCTCGTGGTAGCGGTAGGACCCATAGGACACCCCGCCGTCGAACGGCGTCGACACCGTCCGGAAATCGGCGTACGCCCGCCGCAGCGCGTCGACGTAGCGCGCCGGATCCGACGTACGCAGCAGCGTCGCGGACGCCTCCCCGAGCAGCGCGTCGACCACACCGGACAGCAGCGACCCCTGACCTGCGGCGGCCAGGAACCCCTCCATCGACATGCCCGGGAAGTCCCGGCGCGCCGCCTCGAAGGCATGCTGCAGGAAACCGGACCGAAAGCAGACCCCGGACCGGTCGATCAGCTGCTCGGGATCACGCAGGAACGCAGGCGACGGGACGTCCGGCCTCAGGAGCGCCCGGGCCTGGGGAGTCATGCGCTGGAGCTGGCCCAGCAGTGCGAGCCGCTCCGGTACGGACAGACCGGCGTTGGCCGGCACCCGCGTCATGGCTGACCCTCGACGCGTTCGACCAGCGAACGGGCCAACGCCGCGTCGTCGGGCACCACTGCCTCCGCCGCCTCCCGCAGACGCCGGCCGGGATCGTCGCCGAGGGTCGTGACCCGCCGGCCCGAGGCGAGCAGGGAGCCGACCGCCCGTTCGGCGACCTCGGGAAGGAGCACACCACCGAGGGTGATCGCCGCCTCCAGGCCGCCCATCGGCTCGCCGTAGAGATTCTTCCCAGTCAGCACGTACGCCGCCACGCTGCCCAGGTCACGTAGGTCGTACATGACCTGCAGGGGCGGAAACGGAACGAACTCGCCGACCGCCACGACGATGTGGACCAGCTCCTCGATCGTCGCCGGCCGTGCCTCCAGAACGGCCTCGGTGCCAACCTTGCCGTCGGCGATCAGCAGCGGCACGTCGTCGACATGCGTGACGACCTTCTCGCGGTACTGGACGACACCGTCGATGTCCGATTCACCCGCCGCACCGAGGGGCAGGTCCAGGACGACCCGCACGTTCTCGGTGCGGACCACGGTCAACCGGAAGCACGGCGCGAAGGCCGCGGTCGTGTCCGGCGGTTCGGGGGACACCTCGCCGTCCACGTCCAGAAAATCGAGTCGATAAGCGAAGCGGTCGTCCGCACTCGCCGGATCGACACGGATGCGGATCGGTACGGGTGCGGCCTCCGGCAACCCGCCGAGCCACTGGACGTAGGTGTCGAGCAGGCTCATCAACATCGCGAACACGGCATCGTCGACGACCTTCGCCGTCTCGACCAGCCAGTTCGGCTGCCAACTCCACGGGGTTCCCCGAGGCAGCCGGCGCGGGTCCGGCTTCATCAGCACCAGGTCGACGCCGTCCGGGCAGGTCTCCTGCACCGCCACGGGTTGCGGCTCGCCGAGTGCCCGGCCCATGGCGACGGCGTTCGCGACGATGTCCGGCTCCGCCAGCGGTACGGCACGCAACGGCGCGCCGAGCGGCGGCACCGTCATCGGATGACGGTGCCGCTCGAACTCGAAGCGCAGCGCCTGATCGCAGGTGACGGTGCCGTCACCCGGACGGTAGGCCGCCCGGACGACACCCAGGGCGACCTCGCCCAGCAGCGGCCGCTGCTCGAACGTAACGCCCGGCGCCGCGGCGACCCGCAGCGACATCGCACCCCAGTGGAAGATCGCCGACCGGTCCGTCGCCGGGTCGGTGCCCGCCAGCGCATCGGTGATACCGAAGCCGCGCGCGGGCGCGAACGCGTACCCGAAGGGGAGTGGCTCGTACTCGACCGGCTCGCGGCCCTGGGGGAGTGTGACGGTCTCCGCCGCACCCCCGATCCTGTGTTCGACGGTCAGGTCGAAGGCGAGCGGACGCGCGGTCGGGAGATCCAGCACGGTCACGGCGGACGGGTCGAGCGGCCGGCCCAGCGCGGCGGCCGTCGCCACCTCGTAGTACCAGCCGGGCAGGTACACGATGGAGAGGTTCTCCGGGTCGAGGTACCGCACGTGCAGCACGTTGCTCATGGCGTCGATGCAGACGAACACCGGGTCGACCGGCGACCCACGGCAGATCTCCATCCAGCGCCCACCGACGTGGTCCGGAGCGTCCACCGCCAACCAGACGTCCGCCAGCAGGCCGCTCAGGTGCCGTACCGCAGCACCGGCGGCTTCCAGGTTGGCGGCGTCGCCCATGGCTGGAGGCTAGCCCGCATCGAACTTCAACACTGTCGTCGATGCGCCAGCCGTCAATCCGGACCTGGTACAAGACCCGGGGGACCCCGACCACCCGGGGGACCGCCCTGGCAAGGACGTCTATCTGTGTCTATCTGCGCCAGTGTGGTCGCCCGCAGCCCCGCATCCGCTGCGAGTCGTTTCGGTCTGGGGCGGGGACAGGTGATCCGGCTCGTCAGCAGCCGATCCAGCGCGCCGGGCGGAGCCGGGTGCCGTTGGTGGAGCCCACGACCGTGCCGTCGTCGGCGATCGCCCAGCCGAAGATGATCAGGACGTCGGGGATGGCGCCGCGCAGCGGGACGATGCGGCCGTCGTGGTCGACCGCCCGGTCGCCGAGCACCGTGCCTCGGGCGTTGACGTCGGATGCGGGCCCCAGCGCGGGGTTGACCGCGACCGCCAGCCCGGTCCGCAGGTTCCAGCGCACCGAGGTACTGTCCTCGTACGGGCTGCCGGCGCCGATTCTGCCGACCGCCCAGTCTCCCTGGGCTGCGAAGACAGTGGACCACCGGGCACCGGGCGCGGTGAGCAGGACGGTCGTTCCGTCCGGGCGGCGTACCCAGCCGGAGCTCAGGGAACCGCCCGAGCCTCCCGCGCTGCCGACGATGGTGCCGTCGTCGAGGATCTCCGTCGCGCCGGCGTTGGGCGGGGCGTCGATCACCTCGACGCCACCCGGCCGGTCCGCTGGCCAGAGCAGCGGCAGGGACGTCTCGGTCTCCTCGACGGCGCCGCTGCCGACGATGTCGCCGCGGGAGTTGATGCCCTGCGCCGAGGCGCCGGAGACCGTCGGCGGGATGGGTAGCCACTCCAGTTGGCCGTCGCGGTAGCGCAACGGCCGGTGGGAGTTGTCGACGAAACCGCTGCCGATGATGACGCCGTGCCGGTTGATGCTCGCGAGTTGAAGCTCCGCCTCTGTCGGGACGATGGTGAGGCGCGGCTCGTCCCAGACCAGCGGCCGGCGCGGAGGGCCGTCCCGGCGCGCCAGGCCGTCCCAGAGCAGCAGCAGCGGGTGGCGGTCGTCGTCGGTGACCCGGTAGCCGACGCCGGCGGTGAACCGACCGGTCGGGTCGACCACCCGGGCGTAACCGTTCAGATCAGCCGGCAGCGGCAGCGGTCGCAGCGCGCAGACCCGGACTTTCCTGGGGTTCGGCGCGGCCGTGACGACGTCGGGCAGCCCCAGCATCGCGGTGAGGGCGGCGGCGGTGAGGACGGCCAGGACGCTGCTCCGAGCAATCCTGATCATCTGTGCTCCCAGGCGGTCTGTTGTGGTGTGTGCTCACCAAAGCACATCGATGTCCGTACCGGTAGTCACCGTCCCGGTGCCACAGGTGTCCCTTCTCATTCGTCCTGGGCCACCTGAACCGCCCCTGACCTGCAGTGGCTCAAAATAGTGAGAACTGCCCAGCCGACACTCTTCTCATTATCTTGAGCCAAGTCCAAGTCTTGCCGTCCGTCCGACGCTCGAGACGCTGGCCTCTATCGGCAATGAGACCCGCTTTGGAGTTACTATGCGTCACCTCCGCCAGGCGGATGGAAGGGTGGGTGGTGGTCGACGATCTGCCAGGGTTCGCAGATCGGCAGAATCCTGCGGCTGTGAGGTAGGCCGGCTCGCCGCGCAGACCCGGTGAACGGAACCGAGGACGCGTCGAAGTCGTATTTCACGACGCATGAGGCTGGGAGTTTCGAGGGTTGGATACCGTCCACTGGTGACGGGCAGACACGGTGCCGGAGAGCGGGGCAGGCTCCCACAGGTGTTCGCCCGTGACGTACGCCGCACCCCAGACGCGCCGCTGGTGCGCCTCGGAAGAGGCGATGCAGCGGCGCTGCGCCGGGATGCGAACGCCGGCTTTCTGCAATGCCCGGTCGACGGCTGCCCAGACCCGAGGTTCGGTACCCGTGGCGGCTCGCGCCGCGACCACTTCTACCACCGCGTGGCCGACGGAAGCCACGGCGCCGAGACGCTCGCGCATCACACATCCAAGCACCTGCTGGCTGCGCGGATTCGCGAGCTCTACCCCGACGCGCAGGTTTTTCCGGATACGAGAGAAACCGAGGACGGGCGCCCGCCCCGACGTGTACTTGATTCTCAGCAACGGGGAAAAGTTGGCCTACGAGGTGCAATTCGCGGCGATGACCGTCGAGGACTGGCAGCGCCGACACGACCGGTACAGGAGCGAAGGCATCACCGACGTGTGGCTGTTCGGCGGCACCCGCTACCTGCGGGCACGGCACACAGGATCGGACGCCACTGAGCCGGAGCACGCTGCTCTGCTGGCGTGGTCGCCGTTGTTCACGGCGGTCGCTGCCGCGCACAGACCGGTGCTGTTCATTGACCCCTTCGGCGAGGCCCTCGGCGTCGCATACGGAGAGGTCGTTACCGGTCTGCTGGCCACCCGCGACCCAATGATCGCCAGCTGCTGCCTCCAGAGGGAGCCGGTGGTGTGGTGGTCGCCGCTGGCGACGTGTAGGGCGGCGGCCGGGCGGCTACTCCCGGTTGGAGTGCGTGAGCAGTTCGGGGACGCAACCCGCCACCGTAGGCATTTCACCGCACTTGCTGAGATGCAGGCGGAACGGGCCCGCACCGAGTCGGGGAGACGGCAGGAGGCAGAGGCGGCTCGTGTGCAGGCACGGATAGCGCGAGCCGCCTCTGCCGTGGATTGGGTTGCGGAGCGTGCAAGGTGGGAGGACGAGCAAGGTGTCGCCTTCCCACTGATCGTGGACGAGGATCCTCACCCGGACGAGGACGACCTCGGACTCACAGGCGATCAATGGCGGATCGCAGTCCTGCGCGTCTTGTCCGCGCGCCCCGGCAGCGTTGTGCCGACGCGGGTTCTGCTCCAGGCGCTGGAAGTCTGCTGTCGAGCGCCAGTCACGCGGCCTGTTTGGGCGGGGAGTAGGTCGGCAACCGAACAGTTGCTGCGCACGTTCCTGTGCAGGCTCCGCGCCGCAGGCTGGGTCGCCTTCGCCGGAAAGACGGGACCGCTCGCCGCTGAAGGTGTTTGCGCACTACGGACACTTGCGGATCCGCCACCAGACGGGTTCGTGCAGGACCTCGCCTCGCTGCACATCAAAACGCGCAGTGGGGTGACACGAGTCCAGGCGGTTGTTGCGGGCCAGTTCGTAGAGTGGCGATGCCGTCGGGCAGCGCGTCTCACACCAGACGAGCTTCTTGCCGCGCTACCGGCGGAGCCGGCCGCCCGATGGCAGGCTCCTGCTGCTGGGTTCAGGGCGTCCGATCGTCCGGGAACGGGCTCCGGCCCCGTGAATGGGAAGATCCACTCCCGGCGGGGCTGAGGAGATCACCTGCACCCAGG
Organism: Micromonospora sp. NPDC005173; assembly: GCF_040608515.1. NCBI lineage: Bacteria > Bacillati > Actinomycetota > Actinomycetes > Micromonosporales > Micromonosporaceae > Micromonospora > Micromonospora sp. NPDC005173. The sequence goes on along the minus strand of NZ_JBEXIK010000007.1, from coordinate 468 downwards.
CATCCAGCATTTTCAACGCACAGACGCTGACGTTACGAGAGGTCCCTTAGGCAGTTCATCTCGCCGCTGCACCACCCGCGGCACCATCTGATGCGGTCGCTGGAGGCGGACAACGGCGGCCGGCTCCCGACGCCATGGATGGGCGAGGCCGGGGCAGCCCGGGACATGTGCTGAGCTACGACGTGCTGCATCCGGACGTGACGGGTCGAGCGGCGTTGGCTCACCGAGCAGCCGCCGCCGAGGCGAATGCCGGGCTAGTACTCCAGCCGCACTTTCAGGTTCGGAGTCTGCGCTGGTAGTGGCTGGTTCGAGCGCGGTATTGGTGGCGGCGTCGCCACTGGGACCATCGCCAGATATGATCTTGGTGGCGGATGATGGTGATCAGGTGTGCCAGGAGACGTCGGACCTCGCCGAGGGTGAGGGGGATGAGTCTGTCTCGTTCGGGATCGCTGCCCCTTTTGAGGCCGC